>NZ_JBHXAW010000042.1:0-21983 GCF_042726645.1 Isoptericola sp. NPDC060257 | reverse complement strand
GTGGGCGTCCTGGCGCAGGTCGCGCAGGGCGTCGACGAGGTTGAAGGCGTCTCCACCCTGCTTCTTCGACCCGGGCCGCTCCCATTGCGTGTCGATGTATTTCTCCATCGCGTCCGCGCGGTAGAAGCCCTCGCGGAGGTTGATGCCGTGCTCGACCCACGCCTTGAGCGCGGCGAGCATGCCGGTCCAGCCCTCGCAGTTGCCGAACGCGCTCGTGGCGCCGCCGGCCGTGAGGGCCCAGGACGACTCGGTGATGGTGACGAGGGTGCGGGTGTCGTCGTCGAGCGGCTCGAGCTCGAACGTGGTCGTGGTCGACCCCGACCCGTCGGCGGTGTCCTTGCCCTCCCACCGGATGACGATCCGGCGGGGCGGCGCGGCCTCCACCACCGTGACGGGGAAGCGGCCGGGGAAGTCGGCGAAGTCCCAGGACACGTCGGCCCCGGGCTCCAGGCGCCCGCGGGCGCCGCCGGTCGTGAAGTACTGCGACAGCTGTGCGGGCTCCGCGATGGCCTCGTAGACGTCACGGCAGGGTCGCGAGACGCGGCCCGAGACCGTGAAGGTGAGCTCGGAGAGTGCCTGCTTCTCGTTCATGTTGTATTTTTATCACATGAACTCTTCGGCGCCCAGGGATGACGACGACCCCGCCGACGACGACGCCGTGTTCAAGGCCCTCGCGGCACCGGTGCGCCGGCGCATGCTGGACGCGCTCAAGGAGTCCACCCGCACCACCGGCGAGCTGTGCGCGCTGTTCCCCCGGCTCGACCGCACCACCGTGCTGCAGCACCTGCGCGTGCTCGAGCGGGCGGAGCTCGTCACCGGCCGGAAGGTCGGGCGCGAGCGCCACCTCGCGCTCGCACCGCTGCCCATCAAGCGCCTCCACGACCGGTGGATCGGCGAGTACGCGCGCGCCGCCGTCGACCTGCTCGGGCGGCTGGACGACGACGCCTGACCGGCGCGTGACCCCCGCGAGCTCGCGTCAGGTCGCGGCGGGCAGCACCAGCGTCGCGGCGCTCACGACGCCCACGACGGCCGCGGCGACCGCCCCGGCCGCCTCCCGGACCGCGCTCCCGCGCCACCACGTGGCCGCCAGCTCGCGCATCCGGGCGTCGGCCTCGCGGCGGCGGTCGCGCGGGACGCGGGGCCGGAGCCAGCCGGAGCCCTCGGCGAGCGTGAGGAGCGCGGCGGTGCGGTCGCCGGGTGCGGCGCCGTCGAGCAGGACGCCGTGCACGCGACGGCGCAGGGCGCCGACGGCCGGCCCGTCCACCGTGCGCCACCGGGTGCTCCGGAGCACGCCCCAGACGGCCCGGTCCTCGCGCCGGAGCAGGCCCTGGGCGACGAGCCCGTCCAGCAGCGGCCGCTCGACGCCGCGCGCCAGCACGTCGACGAGCTCCGTCGCGCGCCGGGGCGCCGAGGCCGCGACGTCGAGGACGTCGTCGAGCTCCCGGCGCCCGGTCGGCGCGCGGTCGAGGACCACGACCGGTCCGTCGTCGCCCGGCGCCGGGGGCAGCGCGACCCGGCCCGCGATCACCAGCTCGACGAGGAGCGCGCCGGCGAGCCGGTAGGGGGCGTCGTCGAACACGGACGGCCCGGTGCGCAGGTCGTCGTGGGCCAGGAGCAGCAGCTCTTCGGCGATGAGCACGTGGTCGGACCTCCCGTGAAGCGCCTGGTCGTGGCCTCGCTGCCTACCAGTGCGCCGACTCTGCCACACCCGACCGCGCCTGCGGCACCCCCCACGGGTTACCGTCCTGCAACGGCGCGGGCAGCGCGTCCTGGGGGGCGTCCTGGAACGTGACGCCGCGCAGGAACCGGCCGATGGCCGCGGTGCCGACGGACGTCGCGTCGCTCGTCGTGGCCGGCCACGGGCCGCCGTGCTGCATCGCCGGCGTGACGGCGACGCCGGTGGGCCAGCCGTCGACGAGCACCCGCCCCGCGTGCCGGCCCAGGGTGGCCAGCAGCCCGGCCACCTCGGCCCCCTCGCCCGGCCCGCGGTGCACGGTCGCGGTGAGCTCGCCGGGGAAGAGCTCCGCCACGACCGCCCCCAGGTCGGTGCCCTCGGGGTAGGTGACGAGCACGCCGAACGGCCCGAACACCTCCTCCAGCACGGTGTCACGGTGCTCGCGCAGCGTGGCGAGGTCGGTCTGGACGAGCGTCGGCGTCGCGCGCACGACGCCGTCCTCCCCCGTCCGCGCGTGTCCCTCGGCCAGGACGACGACGCCGGGGGTCCCCAGGACGGCGGCGCGCCCGGCGACGTACCCCGCGCCCACGCGGGGGTTGAGGAGGGCGTGCTCGGGCACCGCGGCGGCCGCCTCGGCGACGACGTGCCCGAGGTCGTGCCCCTCGGGGACGAGCAGGAAGCCGGGCTTGGTGCAGAGCTGGCCGGCCGAGCCGCTCACGGACCCGACCCACCCCCGGGCGATCTCCGCTCCGCGGTCGGCGAGGGCGGCGGGACGCACGAGCACCGGGTTGAGCGAGCCGAGCTCGCCGTAGAACGGGATCGGGTCGGGGCGCGACGCCGCGGCGTCGGCGAGCAGCCGGCCCACGCGCGTGGAGCCGGTGAACGCGGCAGCCCGGACCGCGGGGTGCGCCAGCAGGTCGCGACCGGCGTCGTCGCCCTCGACCAGGGCGAACGCGCCGTCCGGCAGCCCGCCGCCCGCGAGGGCCTCGGCCATGAGGTCGGCGACCCGGCGGGACAGCTCGACGTGCCCGGGGTGCGCCTTGACGATCACGGGGCAGCCGGCGGCGAGCGCGGCCGCGGTGTCGCCGCCGGGCACGGAGAACGCGAACGGGAAGTTGCTCGCCGCGAAGACGAGCACGGGCCCGACCGGCCACAGGGTGCGGCGCAGGTCGGGGCGCGGGCCGAGCACGAAGTCGGGGTCGGCGGCGTCGAGCCGGACGTCGAGGTAGGCGCCGGACTCGACCACCCTGGCGAACAGGCGCAGTTGCACGCGGGTGCGTTTGAGCTCGCCGCGCAGCCGGGCCTCGGCCAGCCGGGTCTCGGCCGCGGCGAGCGCGACCAGCTCGTCCTCGTGCGCGCCGAGCACCTCGGCGACGGCGCGCAGCGCGTCGGCCCGCGTCGACGGCGGGAGGTCCGCGAGGAGGGGTGCGGCCGCCGCGGCGGCGCGGGCCGCCTCGTGAGCCTGCGCGGGCGCGGTCGTCGTCGGGGCGCCTGTCGGGGTCGTCATCGTCTGCACCTCAGAACTGGAAGCCGGTGGGGAACGGGTCGCTCGGGTCGAGCAGGTAGGTGCCCAGGCCGGTGACCCAGGCGCGGCCGGTGATGGTGGGCACGACGGCGGGGGTCCCGGCGACCACGGTCTCCCCGACCAGCCGGCCCACGAAGCGGGAGCCGATGAAGGACTCGTTGACGAAGTCCGTGTCGAGCGCGAGCTCGCCCCGCGCCCACAGCTCCGCCATCCGGGCGGACGTGCCGGTGCCGCAGGGCGAGCGGTCGAACCACCCGGGGTGGATCGCCATCGCGTGGCGGGAGTGCTCCGCGGTGGAGCCCGGCGCGATGAACTCGACGTGGTGGCAGTGGTCCACGCCCGCGATCGTGGGGTGCGACGGCGGCGCCGTCGTGTTGATCGCGTCCATGATCGCGAGCCCCGCGGCGAGGATCTCCTGCTGCCGGGTGCGGTCGAACGGCAGCTTCACGGCGTCGAGGTCGACCATGGCGTAGAAGTTGCCGCCGAACGCGAGCGAGTACGGGACGGTGCCGAGCCCGGGCACGTCGACCTCGTCGTCGAGCCGCACGACGAAGCTGGGCACGTTCTCGATCGTCACCGACTCGGCGTGCCCGTCGCGCACCTCCACCCGGGCGACGACCACCCCGGCCGGGGTGTCCAGCCGGATGGTGGTCGTCGGCTCGGTGACCGTCACCATGCCCGTCTCCACCAGCACGGTGGCGACGCCGATCGTGCCGTGCCCGCACATCGGCAGGCAGCCGGAGACCTCGATGTACACGACGCCCCAGTCGCAGTCGTCGCGCGTCGAGGGCTGCAGGATGGCGCCGCTCATCGCGGCGTGCCCCCGCGGCTCGTTGACGAGCAGCTTCCGCACGTCGTCGAGGTGCTCGATGAAGTGCAGCCGCTTGTCGTTCATCGTGGCGCCGGGGATCACCCCGAGGCCCGACGTGACGACGCGGGTGGGCATCCCCTCGGTGTGCGAGTCGACGGCGGTGAAGGTGCGGGACGATCGCATGGTCGGCCTCTCCGGGACGGGTCAGGTGACGGGCTCAGGGTGGTGTACAGGCTCAGCGCTGGGCGATGTACGCGAGGGCCTTCTCGGTGTCCGCACGCACGGTGGCCTCCTGCTCCGGGGACAGCGGGCCGCGCGGCGGGCGGGTCTCGATGCCGAACGGGCGCCCCGCGATCTGCGTGGACAGCTTGATGGCCTGCACGAACTCGGTGCGCGAGTCCCAGCGGAACATGGCGACCACGTTCTCGTACAGGTCCCGCGCGTCGGTGATCTTCCCGGCCCGCACCAGCTCGTACAGCTCGACGGCGACCTCGGGGATCGCGTTCGGGTAGCCGGCGAACCAGCCCGTCGCGCCCATGACGAGCGACTCGAACAGCAGGTCGTCGGCGCCGGCGATGACGTCGATGTCGGCCACCTCGCGCAGCTCGGAGATCCGGCGCACGTCGCCGGAGAACTCCTTGATGGCCACCACGTTCTCGAGCTGCGCGAGCTCGGCGACGAGGTCGGGCGTGAGGTCCACCTTGGTGTCGAACGGGTTGTTGTAGACCATGATCGGCAGGCCGACCTCGTTGACGCGGGCGTAGTGCTCGACGATCTCGCGCCGGTTGGCCCGGTAGATCGTCGGCGGCAGCAGCAGGACGGCGTCGGCGCCGTCCTCCTGGGCGAGCTCGGCCCAGTGCTGGGCCTGGTGCCACCCCACGCCGTGCACGCCCGCGATGACGATGCCGCGGCCGGCGACGGCCTCGACGGCGGTCTGCACCACCGTGCGGCGCTCCTCGTCCGTGAGGGACGAGTACTCGCCGAGCGAGCCGTTGGGCCCCACGCCCCGGCAGCCGGCGTTCATGAGGTGGTCGACGTGCGCGGCGTAGCCCGCGTAGTCGACGGCGAGCCCGGCGGGCGCCGCGGGGTCGGGGGTGAACGGCAGCGTCGTCGCGACGACGACGCCGCCGAGGTCGATCTTCTGGGAGCTCATGCGGTGTCCTCTCGGTTCACGCGCCTCCGGGCTCGGGGCGCGAGGGGTCTGTGTCGATGAAGGTCGGTGTCGGATGCGGGTCTGGGTCGGATGAAGGGCCGGGGTCAGGCGGTGTCGGCCGCCGGGTCGTCGGGCAGGGTGGCGAGGTCGCCGAGCCGGACGGGCACGACGAGGGGCCGCCGGTCGGGCACCGCGGGCGTCGCCCCCGTACCCTCGCCGGGCGCGGGCCCCGCGGCCCCGACGAGCTCCGCGACCGTGCGGCCGCAGACCCTCGCCTGGCAGGGGCCGAGCCCGGCGCGGCTGGTGAGGCGGACGGAGCGCAGGTCGGTCGACGCGGTGGCGCACGCGGCCGCGCGCAGGGTGCCGGCGTCGACCTCCTCGCAGCGGCAGACGAGGGTGTCGTCGCGCAGCCACGACGTCCAGCCGCCGCGGATGCCGTGCGCGGACTCGAGGCGCCGCGCGAAGTCCGCGGACCGGCCGCGGCGGCGCACCGCGCGGGCGAGCGCGGCGTCGTCGGGCGCGCCGACCGCCGCGTGGTGCCCGGCCACCCAGCCCTCGGCGAGCGCGGCCTCGGCCCCGCCGATGCCGGTCAGCTCGCCGGCGGCCCACACACCGGGCGCGGTGGTGCGCTGGCGGTCGTCGACGACGACGAAGCGGTCCGGCGAGATCGCGCACGCCGCCGCCACGGCGAGCTCGAGGCGCGGCGTGAACCCGTGCGAGACGCACACCGCGTCGGCCGCGACGGTCCGCTCGGTGCCCGGCACGGGCGACCACCGCGCGTCGACGCGCGCGACCGTCACCTCCTCGACCCGGCCGTCGCCGCGCGCGGCGACCACGGCCTCGCCGACCCGGTACGCGACCCGGTGCCGGGCGAGCGCGGCGGCGTACCCGCCGAGCTCGCCGGCCTTGTGCGCCGCGCCCAGCAGCCCGGCCGGCCGCGCGCCCCAGCCACGGACCAGCGCCGCCGGGGTCGCGGCCTCGTGCACCGACAGCACGCGCGCGCCGGTGCGCAGCAGCGACGTGGCGACCGGCAGCAGGAACGGGCCGGCGCCGGCGACGACGACGCGGTCGCCGACGGCCACGCGCTCCGCCTTGGCGAGGGCCTGGGCCGCGCCGGCGGTCGTGACGCCGGGCAGCTGCCAGCCGGGGAACGGGAGCGTCCGGTCGTGGGCCCCCGTGGCGAGCACGAGCGCGTCGGGGGTGAGGGTGAGGTGCTCGCGCCCCCCGGCGTCGGCGGGTCCGACCAGCACGCGCAGCCGCACGCCGTCGTCGAGCCGCTCGAGCGCCCACACCTGCGCGGACGTCAGCAGCGTGACGCGGGGGTGCCCGGCGACGACGTCGCGCAGCGCCGTGAACGTGCCCCAGCCGTGGTGGAAGGAGGCCTCGTCGGGCGAGGTCCCGCCGCCCGGGAGCACCCGGTGCCGCCAGAACTGCCCGCCCACCTGGTCGGACGCGTCGAGCAGCGTCACGTCGGCGCCCGCGCGGGCCGCGGCGCGCGCGGCGGAGAGGCCCGCGGGCCCTGCCCCGACCACGACCACGGTGCGGCGGCTCATGAGACCGCCCCCGGCAGCGGGTCGTGCTGCGTCTCGACGACGTCCCCGTCGGCGGCGCGCCGCAGGCAGGCCCGCACGTCGCGGACGCCGTTGACGGTGACGAGGCAGTCGAAGCACACGCCGATGCCGCAGAACACGCCGCGGGGGGCGCCGTCGACGCTGGTGGTGCGCCACGACCGCCGCCTGGCGGACAGCAGCATCCCCGCGATCGTCTGGCCCTCGGTGCCCGGGAAAGGCTCGCCGTCGAGCGTGATGGTCAGCGGGCGTGGCCCGGCGTCCTGCCGGTGCGTGGTCATGAGGCCTCCCCTGTCTTCTCGGACGGCACGGCGCTCTCGGAGGGCGAGCCGGCGGCGAGCACCGCCGGGCGGTCGACGCGGAACGGCGCGGGGTCGACCTCGGGCTCCGCGCCGGTGAACAGGTCGGCGAGCAGCTCGCCGCTGACCGGCCCCAGCCCGATGCCGGCGCCCTCGTGCCCGGTCGCGACCCACAGGCCGGGGGTGCGGGGGTCGGGGCCGACGATCGGCAGGTGGTCGGGCACGTAGGGGCGGAAGCCGAGGTAGGTGCGCATGACGCTCGCGTCGGCGAGGAACGGGAACAGCCGCACCGCGCGGGCGGCCATCTCGCGCAGCACGACGGCGCGCAGCCGGTCGTCGAAGCCGACCTGCTCGCGGCTGGACCCGATCAGCACGGTGCCGGCCGCGGTGGACTCGACCACGCTCGACGTCTGCAGCGCGGCGTCGCCGGACTGCGTGGCACCGACGTAGTCGCCGTCATAGACCTTGTGCCGCACGACGTGCGGCATCCGGGTCGTCACCAGCACCATCCCGCGGCGCGGGCGCACGGGCAGCGCGACCCCGAGCCGCGCGGCGACGACGCCCGACCACGGTCCCGCGGCCAGGACGACGGCATCGGCGGGCACGTCGCCGGCGCTGGTGCGGACGCCGACGACCCGGTCGCCGTCGCGCAGCGCGCCGGTCACCTCGACGCCGGTGCGCACCCGCGCCCCCGCGCGGCGGGCGGACGCGAGCAGCGCCTCCGCCGCGGCGACGGGCTGCACCTGCGCGTCCTCGGGGTACCAGACCGCGGCGGTCAGGTCGGGGTTGAGGGCGGGCTCGAGCTCGAGGGCGCGGGCGACGTCGATCTCCCGCGCGTCGACCCCGGCGCCGCGCTGCCGTGCGGCGAAGTCGCGCAGCGGCTGGGCCCCCTCGGCCGTGGTGGCCGCGACGAGGCCGCCCTTGGGGTCGTACTCGACGGCCGGGAAGCGCGGGCCCAGCTCGTCGGCCAGCTCCTCGACGAGGGTCGACCAGCGGCGCGCCGCGTGCTGCGCGAGCACCAGCTCGGGGCCGGGCTCCTTGTCGGAGACGAGGAGGTTGCCCTCCCCGTGGGCGGTGGTGCCCGACGCCGCGCCGCCGCGATCGAGGACGGTCACGGCGAGCCCGCGGCGCGCGAGCGCGCGGGCGCACGCGGCGCCCACGATGCCCGCCCCCACGACCACGACGTCGTCGGTCATCGGCTGCTCCTTCGATCGGTGCTCGGTAATATGTCACATACCAGGAGGGTTGAGGGGTCGGCCACGTCGCCGACCGCCCCCGGGTTCAGTCGTCCTCGGGCCGCCCCGCCCACCAGCCGGTGGTGTGGCCGATGTGGCGGCGCATGAGGTCCCGCGCCCCGGCGGCGTCGCCGGCGGCGAGCAGGTCGAGCAGCTCGTGGTGCTCGGCCGCCGACTGCTCCAGGTGGTCGGTGGCGACCATCTGGGAGAGGCCGAGCAGCCGCGCGCGGCTGCGCAGGTCGGCCACCACGTCCACCAGCAGGGGGTTGCCCGCCAGGGTCGTGAGCCGCAGGTGGAAGTCGCGGTCCGCCTCGAGATAGGTCACCAGGTCGCCCGAGCGGGCGCCCGTGACGATGGCGTCGGCCTGCTCGCGCAGGGCCGGCAGCGCACCCTGCGGGAAGCGGCCCGCCAGCTTCTCCATCGCCGGCGGCTCGAGCAGCTGGCGCACCTCGGCGATGTGGCTCAGCATCTCCGGCGACACCTCGGTCACCCGGAATCCCTTGTTGCGCACCGCGGTGACGAACCCGCGCTTCTCGAGGTCCAGCATCGCCTCGCGCACCGGCGTCGCGGACACGGCGAAGCGCGCGGTGAGCGACGGCACCGAGACCAGCGTGCCCGGGGCGAGATCGCCCGAGACGATCGCCGCGGTGAGCGCCCGCGACACGGTCTCGCGCAGGCTGACCGGCGCCTCGATGCGGCGGAACGACGCGACGGCTTCCGACATGAGCACTTCCTCACGGGGCTGATCCGGGGGTGGTGGACATCACAGTAGTGCATGATATGTTACCGCCCACATCGGCTGGCAGGTCAAGGCGACCCGCCCGGCGACGGGCACAGGGACCGCGACCCGGCACCCGGCCCACCTGCAGGAACGGCGCGGTTCCGGGCATCTTCCCGGGGTGCGGACGACCCGGCGGACGCGAGGACGCGGACGGCGGCAGCAGTACCGGACGACGACGTCACGCCGGCCCGCCCTGGGCGACGTGGCCGTGCATGTGCAATGTGATATACCACTGAGGAGATTTCGTGGCCATCACCCCGAACCTGGCTCCCGTCCCGACCCGCGCCCCCGCCGTCGCGACGACCGGCCGTGCCGGCACCCCGCTCGGCACCGACCGCGTGCGCCTCACCGGCGGCCTGCTCCATGACTGGCAGCGGCGCAACCGCGTCGTCACCGTCCCGCACGTCGTCCGCGAGGTGCGGCAGGCCGGGAACCTCGACAACTTCCGGCGGCTCCACGACCCGGCGGTCGGCGACTACCGCGGGCGCTACCCGTTCCTCGACACCGACGTCTACAAGACGCTCGAGGGGATCGCCTACGAGCTCGGCCGGGAGCCGGCCGACGACGGCGAGGCCGCGGCGCTGGAGACGGCCCGCGACTTCTTCGAGGAGTCCGTGGCGCTGATCGAGCGGGCCCAGCGCGCCGACGGCTACCTCGGCACCTTCTACCAGTCGCCGCAGAGCCCCAAGGAACCCTGGCAGGACCTCTCCTGGGGCCACGAGATGTACAACCTCGGCCACCTCGCCCAGGCCGCCGTCGCGGCGTCCCGCCAGCTCGGCGACCGCCGCCTGCTCGACGTCGCCGCCCGGTTCGCGGACCTCGTCGTCGAGCGCTACGGCCCCGACGGCGAGCCGGCGTACTGCGGCCACCCCGAGGTGGAGATGGCCCTCGTGGAGCTCGCCCGCGAGACGGGCGACCGCCGCTACCTGGAGCAGGCCCGGCTGTTCGTCGAGCGCCGCGGCGCCGGGACCCTCGAGCACACGATCTTCGCGGCGGACTACTTCCAGGACGCCGTGCCGCTGCGCGAGCTGGGGTCCGTCACCGGGCACGCCGTGCGCATGGTCTACCTCGCCGCCGGGGCCACGGACGTCGCGCTCGAGACGGACGACGACGCGCTCCTCGCCCACCTCGAGCACCTGTGGGACGACATGGTGGCCCGCAAGTCCTACCTCACCGGCGGCATCGGCTCCCGGCACTCCGACGAGGCCTTCGGCGACCGGTTCGAGCTGCCCGCCGAGCGCGCGTACGCCGAGACGTGCGCCGCGATCGGCACGGCGCAGTGGGGCTGGCGGCTCTTCCTCGCCACCGGCCGCGCCGACGTCCTCGACCACGTCGAGCGGGTGCTGCACAACGCGTACGCCGTCGGGCTGTCGGAGGACGGCGCCGCCTTCTTCTACGACAACCCGCTGCAGCGCCGCCCCGACCACGAGCAGCGCAGCGGCGCCGAGAAGGACGGCGAGCTGCTGCGCCGGGCCTGGTTCGGCTGCCCCTGCTGCCCGCCCAACGTCGTGCGCTGGACGTCGGAGCTCCAGGACCACCTGGCCGTGGCCGACGACGACTCCCTGACCCTCGCGCTGTACGCGAGCGCCGCGATCGACTCCCCCGCGCTCGACGTGGACGTGACGACCGACCTGCCGTGGGACGGCCGGGTCACCGTGCGCGTGCGCCGCGCGGCGGAGGGCCCCACGACCCTCGCGCTGCGCGTGCCCGCCTGGGCCGACGGCGCCACCGCCACGGTGGACGGCGAGGCCGTGGCCGAGCTCCCGGTCGACGGCTGGCTCCGGCTGACCCGCGCCTGGTCGCTGGGCGCGACGGTCGTGCTCGACCTGCCCATGCCGGTCCGCGCCGTCACCGCGCACCCCCACCTGGACGCCGCGCGCGGCAGCGCCGCCGTCCTGCGCGGGCCGCTCGTGTACTGCGTCGAGCAGCAGGACTCCCCCGCCCCGGTGGACGACCTGCTCCTCGCCGCCGAGGACGTGCCCCGGCTCGTGGTCGACGAGGACCACCCGTGGCGCGTGCTGCGCGGCGACCTCGCCGCCGCGCCGCCGACGGGCGACGACCCGTACCCCCCGCTGGGCGCTATGGCGCCCACCACGCACCGCGCGCCGGTGGCCCTCGTGCCCTACGCGCTCTGGGGCAACCGCGAGGTGGGCGCCATGCGCGTCTTCCTCCGGACGTCCTGACCCGCACCACCGCACTCCCCGACCGACCCGTCGCACCATCCCCACCCTGGGAGGTTTTCCATGACACGACGAGTGACCAGACCAGCCCTCCGTGCCGCAGCGTTCGGCGTCGCGGCCCTCCTCGCGCTCGGCGCGTGCTCCTCCGGCGGCGGAGGCGGGGGCTCGACGGCGAGCACCGCCGGCGGCCTCGAGGGCGAGCCCTCCGAGGGCGGCGTCGTGCAGGTGCTGCAGAACGCCGACTTCTCCTACCTCGACCCGGCCAAGGGCTGGGACGGCGGCGTGAACAACTTCTACCGACTCGTGTACCGCACGCTCACGACGCCGGCGTCGGGCAGCGCGGAGGACCCGAACGAGATCGTGCCGGACCTCGCCACGGACACGGGCACCGTGTCGGACGACGGCCTCACCTGGACGTTCACGCTCAAGGACGGGCTCAAGTTCGACAACGGGGACCCGATCACGTCCGCCGAGGTGAAGTTCGGCGTCTCCCGCGCCTGGGACCCGGAGATCGGCATCGGCTCCCCGTACGCCAAGCAGGTCATCGACGCCCCGAAGGACTACGAGGGGCCGTACAAGTCCGGCGACCTGAAGACCATCGAGACGCCCGACGACACCACGATCGTCTTCCACCTCAAGGCGCCGTTCCCCGACTTCCCCGCCGTCGCGTCGCAGCCGAACTTCGCGCCGTTCCCCGTGGGCTCCGGCGCCGGCGACGAGTTCCTCAACGACATCGTCGCGTCCGGCCCGTACACGCTCGACGAGTACACCCCGGGCAGCGTCATCAAGCTCGTGCGCAACGAGAACTGGGACGCGGCCACCGACGAGGTGCGCACCGCCAAGCCGGACGGCTGGAACTTCCAGCTCGGCCTCGACCCGGCCACCATCGACGAGCGCCTGCTCGCCGGCCAGGGCACCGACGTCAACGCGATCGGCGGCAACCTGCAGCCCGCCACCCTCGCCCGCCTCCAGGACCCGAAGCTCAAGGACCGGCTGGTCGACTGGCCGGGCGTCTGCACCACGTACATGGGACTGAACACGACCAAGAAGCCGCTCGACGACGTCAAGGTGCGCCAGGCGATCTCGTACGCGGTGGACAAGGCGGCCGTGCAGAACGGCACCGGCGGCACGATGCTCGCCGACATCGCCAGCACGACGATCCCGGAGTCGGTCGCCGGGTTCAAGGACTTCGACCTGTACCCCAGCGAGGGGAACGCCGGCGACGTCGACAAGGCCAAGGAGCTGCTCGCCGAGGCGGGCTACCCCGACGGGTTCGAGATGACGCTCGACATGCGCACGCAGCCCAAGCTGCAGGCGCAGGCCGAGGCCGTGCAGCAGTCGCTGTCCCGCGTGGGCATCAAGGTCACGTTCAACCCGATCGACACCTCGAAGTTCTACGAGACGATCGGCACGCCCAAGCTGCAGAACGACGCCGCGATCACGGGCTGGTGCCCGGACTGGGCGTCGTCGGCGAGCACCGTGATCCCGCCGCTGTTCGACGGGCGCCGCATCACCGACAAGGGCAACTCGAACCTCGCCCAGATCGACGACCCGGCGATCAACTCCGCCATCGACGACGCGCTCGCCATCACCGATCCCGCGGCGGCGAACGAGGCGTGGGGCAACCTCGACGAGCAGGTCCTCACCGAGGCGCCGATCGTGCCGCTGCTGGTGGAGAAGGTCGTGCTGCTGCCCGGCGAGAACGTCACCGGGGTGTACTCCAGCCCCGGCGTCGCGACCGGCGGGCTCGACTACACCGGCGTCGGGCTCAAGGACCCGAGCAAGGGCTGAGCCATGACCATCAGCATGACCACGCTCGAGGCAGAGACCGGGGGCGCGCCGTCCGTCGGCGTCGCGCCCCCGGCGCCCCGGCAGGGTGTCTGGCACCACCTGCTCCGCAACCGCGGGGCGGTGCTGGCCCTGTCGTACATCGCGCTCGTCGCGCTCCTGGCCGTCGCCGCGCCGCTCGTCGTCAAGCTCTCCGGCTGGGGGCCGTACGAGTTCGACCAGACCGCCATCGACCCGAACCTCGGCGGCCTGCCGATCGGCCCGCTCGGCGGGATCAGCGCCGAGCACTGGTTCGGCGTCGAGCCCGGCACCGGCCGCGACCTGTTCGCGCGCATCGTCTACGGCGCGCGCACCTCCATGCTCATCGCGCTCGCCGCCACCACGCTCACCACGCTGCTGGGGGTCCTCTTCGGGCTCCTCGCCGGGTACCACGGCGGCAAGGTCGACCAGGTCGTGTCGCGCGTCATGGACTTCCTCATGGCGTTCCCCGCCCTGATCTTCATGATCGCGATCCTGTCGGCGCTCCCCGCGAGCAACCGCGCGCCGCTGCTCGTGCTCGTCATCTCGGTGTTCGGGTGGCCGTACCTCGCCCGCGTCGTGCGCGGCCAGACGATGACGATCACGCAGCGCGAGTTCGTCGAGGCGGCCCGGGCGTCCGGGGCGTCGGGCTGGCGGATCGTGCTGCTGGAGATCCTGCCGAACCTGCGCTCCACGATCATCGTCATGACGACGCTGGCGGTGCCCGGCTACATCGGCACCGAGGCGGGGCTGAGCTTCCTCGGCGTGGGCGTCGTCCCGCCGACCCCGTCCTGGGGGCAGATGATCGCGCAGTCGATGAGCTGGTACGCCGTCGACCCGATGTACTTCCTGATCCCCGGAACCTTCCTGTTCCTGCTCGTGCTGTCCTTCACGGTCCTCGGCGACCGGCTCAAGGACGTCGTCGACGCGGGGGAGAGGCGCTGATGGTCCGCTTTCTCGTGACGAGGCTCGCCGGCATGGTGGGCGTGCTGTTCCTCGTCGTCCTGTTCACGTACGCGATCTTCTTCGCGCTCTCCCCCGACCCCGCGGTGCAGATCTGCGGCAAGAACTGCACGCCCGAGCTGATCGACCAGATCCGCACCAACCTGGGCCTGGACCGGCCGTTCTACGAGCAGTTCCTCGGCTTCCTGTCCGGGCTGTTCGTCGGGACGACGTACGGCACGGGCGCCAACGCGATCGACTGCGCGGCGCCCTGCCTGGGCTACTCCTTCCAGACCGGGCAGCCCGTGCTCGAGATGTTCGAGCAGCGCTTCGGCGTCTCGGCCACGCTCGCGGTGGGCGCGGCCGTGCTGTGGCTGCTCATGGGCGTCTCGGGCGGCATGATCGCCGCGATCAAGAAGGGCACGTGGTTCGACCGGGCCGCGACCGGCGCCGCGCTGGGCGGCGTCTCCATCCCCAACTACGTGCTCGCCCTCGTGCTGCAGTACGTGCTGGTGGTGCGGCTCGGGTGGCTGCCGTTCCCCCAGGCGGTGCCGTTCGCCGCCGACCCCGGGCAGTGGTTCCTCAACTTCGTCATGCCGTGGCTGGTGCTCGCGTTCACCTACGCGTCGATGTACCAGCGGCTCACGCGGGCGAACGTGCTCGACACGCTCGACGAGAACTTCGTCCGCACGGCGCGCGCCAAGGGCCTCGCCCCACGGCTGGTGTGGCGGCGGCACGCGCTGCGGCCCGCGCTCACGCCGGTCGTGACGCTGTTCGGCATGGACTTCGCCGGCCTGCTGGGCGGCGCGATCATCATCGAGACCGTCTTCGGCCTCAACGGCATCGGCAAGATGGCGTCCGACTCCATCACCAAGAACGACCAGCCGGTCATCATGGGCGTCACGCTCGTCGCGGCCTTCCTGGTCATCGTCGGGAACGTGATCGTGGACATCGTCTACACGACGATCGACCCGCGCGTCCGGATCGGAGCAAGGGCATGAGGGGGCAGGCATGAGCACGCTGCTCGAGGTCGAGGACCTCACCATCACGTTCCGGACGGCCCACGGGCCGGTCGACGTCGTGGACGGGCTCTCGTTCACGCTGGAGCAGGGCGCGTCGCTGGGGATCGTCGGCGAGTCGGGCTCCGGCAAGTCGATGACGTCGCTGGCCGTCATGGGCCTGCTGCCGCCCACGGCGAGCCTGCGCGGCCGGGTGTCCCTGGACGGCGCCGAGCTCACGGCGCTGCCCGAGTCGAAGGTGCGGCGCCTGCGCGGCGACCGCATGTCGATGATCTTCCAGGACCCGCTGTCGTCGCTGAACCCGTACTACACCGTGGGGATGCAGATCGAGGAGGCGTACCGGGCGCACCGGCCCGGGGTCACCCGGCGGCAGGCGCACAAGGTCGCGGTCGAGGCGATGGAGCGCGTGCACATCGCCGACGCCGCTCGGCGCGTGGACCACTACCCGCACCAGTTCTCCGGCGGGATGCGCCAGCGCGTGATGATCGCGATGGCGCTCTCCACCGAGCCGGACCTGCTCATCGCCGACGAGCCGACCACCGCGCTCGACGTCACCGTGCAGGCCCAGATCCTCGACCTGCTCCAGGAGGTGCGGCGCGAGACCGGGACGGCGCTGATCCTCATCTCGCACGACCTCGCCGTCGTGTCGGAGATCGCCGAGGACGTCGTCGTCATGCGCCACGGCGTGGCCGTGGAGCAGGCCCCCGCCGAACGGCTGTTCTCCGACCCGCAGCACCCGTACACGCGGGCGCTGTTGGACGCCGTCCCCCGGATCGACGACGAGATCGGCGAGCTGCGCGGCATCGACGCCGCCGCCGGCGTGGGAGGGAAGCCATGAGCACCACCAGCACCGGGCCGAGCACCGGGAACGACGTCGTCGCCCCCGCGAGCGCACCGGCGGCCTCGACGTCGCAGGCGTCCGAGCCGCTGCTGCGCGCCACCGACCTGGTCAAGGAGTTCGCGGTGCCCGGCACCGGCGGGCTGCTGGGCCGGGCGGACACGTTCCGGGCGGTCGACGGCGTGAGCCTCGACGTCCGCGCCCGCGAGACGCTGGCGCTGGTCGGCGAGTCCGGGTCGGGCAAGTCGACGACGGCGCGGATCGTCGCGCGGCTGACGGACGCGACGTCGGGCGAGGTCGTCTTCGACGGCGAGCCCGTGACGCGCGCGAAGGGTGACCGGCTGCGGCGGTTCCGCAGCGACGTGCAGGTGGTGTTCCAGGACCCGTACTCGTCGCTCAACCCGCGGCACACGGTGGAGCGCATCGTCACCGCGCCGCTGGTCTACCAGGGGCGCGAGGTGCCGGGCGGCACGCGGGCGTTCACGCAGCAGCTCATGGAGCGCGTGGGGCTGGACCCCGACCACCACCGCCGCTACCCGTCGCAGTTCTCCGGCGGCCAGGCGCAGCGCATCGGCATCGCCCGCGCGCTCGCCGTGTCGCCGCGGCTGGTGGTCTGCGACGAGGCGGTCTCCGCGCTCGACGTGTCCGTGCAGGCGCAGATCATCAACCTGCTGCGCCGCCTGCAGCGCGAGGAGGGGTTCAGCTACCTCTTCATCGCGCACGACCTCGCCGTGGTGCGGCAGATCGCCGACCGCGTGGCGGTGATGTCGAAGGGCCGCATCGTCGAGCAGGGGGAGCGCGACGCCGTCTTCGACGACCCGCAGCACGAGTACACCCGGACCCTGCTGGCCGCCGTGCCGCGCATCCGCCCCGAGTGGGAGCGGGCGCGGCGCGAGGCGGCGGAGGCGAGGGCCGCGACGGCCACGCCCGACCGCGAGGCGAAGTCCGCCGCCACCGAGGAGGAGACGACCGCGTGACCACCTATCACCTGCCGGGGCTGCACGTCACGGAGCGCACGACGGCGGTCCCCCTCGACCACGCCCGGCCCGACGGCGAGCAGATCGACGTCTTCTGGCGCGAGCTGGTCGACCCCGGGCGCCGCGGCGACGACCTGCCCCTCCTGGTCTACCTGCAGGGCGGGCCGGGCGGCGCGTCGCCCCGCCCCCTGAAGCGCGACGGCTGGCTCGACGAGGCCTTGACGACGTACCGCGTGATCCTGCCGGACCAGCGCGGCACCGGCCGCAGCACGCCGCTCGACGGCGAGGCGGTCGCGGCGCGCGGGGACGCCGTCGTGGGCGCCGACTACCTGGCGTGCTTCCGGGCCGACTCGATCGTGGCCGACCTGGAGCACGTGCGCCGCACCCACTACGACGGACGCCGGTGGGCGAGCCTGGGCCAGTCGTTCGGCGGCTGGATCACGCTCGCCTACCTCTCGACCGCGCCGGAGGGGCTGGCGGCCTGCTACGTGACCGGCGGCATCCCGGGCACGCCCGCGAGCGCCGACGAGGTCTACCGGCGCACCTTCGCGCGCGCCGAGTCCAAGACACGCCGCTACTACGACCTGTACCCGCAGGACGTCGACGCCGTGGCCGCGATCGCCGACCGGCTCGCGGAGGGCGACGTGCGCCTGCCCGACGGCGACGCGCTCACCGTGCACCGGTTCCAGTCCCTGGGGATCGACCTGGGGATGAAGCCCGGGTCCGAGCGCCTGCACTGGCTGGTCGACGAGGCGTTCGTGCGCCCGGGCCGACTGTCGCACGCGTTCCTGGAGCAGGTGCTGGTGCGCTCGTCGTCGGCGTCGAACCCCCTGTTCTGGACGCTCCAGGAGTCCATCTACGGCGACGGCGCGAACGGCCCGACGGCGTGGGCGGCGCCGCGCGCCCGCGACGAGCGGCCGCAGTTCGGGCCCGACGAGCGACCGCTGCTGCTCACGGGCGAGATGGCGTTCCCGTGGATGTTCGACGAGGTGCGGCTGCTGAAGCCGTTCGCGCCGGCGGTGCACGAGCTCGCCGCGCGGCGGGAGTGGAGCCCGCTGTACGACGTCGAGCGCCTCGCCGCGAACGACGTGCCGCTCGCCGCGGCGGTCTACTTCGACGACATGTACGTGGACTCGGGGCTGCAGCTCGACACCCTGTCCAGGCTGGGCGGCTCGCACGCCTGGGTGACCAACGAGTACGAGCACGACGGGATCGGCGACCCTCGGGTGCTGCGGCGCCTGCGGGAGCTGGTCCGGGACGCAGGAGGAGAACGACGATGACGCAGCAGGCCCACGACCACCGGCCCCCGCACTCGGGGAACCGCACCCCGCGCCTCACGGAGGTGCCGGCCTTCACCGAGATGATCGCCCAGGGCTGGTCCACCGACGTCGTGCCCGCCCGGGTGCCCGACGGCGCGGCCGAGGCCGCCGCGGCGCACCGCGCCCGGCTGGCGGAGCGACTCGGCGGGCGGACCGTCGTGGTCGGCGCGGGCCGCGCGCCCGTGCGCAGCAACGACACGTCGTACGACTTCCGGGCCGACAGCGACTTCGTGTGGCTGACGGGCTGCCAGCTCGAGGACGCCGTCGTCGTGCTGCACGGGGCGGACGCCGTGCTCTACGCGCCGCCGCCCGCGCGGCCGGGCGACCCGGCCTTCTTCTCCGACGCCATGCACGGCGAGCTGTGGGTGGGCGCCTCCCCCGGGCTCGGCGAGTGGGCGCGGGCGCTCGGCGTCCCGGTGCGCCCGCTCGCGGAGCTGGACGACGCGCTGGCGCACGGGTCCGGCTGGTGGGCCGGGCGCGCCGTGCCGGCCGACGTCGTGGCGCGGCACGGCCTGGAGCCGTCGGCCGAGCTCGCCCGGGCGTGCGCGGACCTGCGCATGGTCAAGGACGCCTGGGAGGTGGCGCAGCTGCGCGCCGCCGTCGACCACACGGTGACGGGCTTCGAGGCCGTGGCCCGGGAGATCCCCGCGGCGGTGCGGTCCGGCGGCGAGCGCTGGCTGCAGGGCACGTTCGACCGGCACGCCCGCACCACCGGCAACGGGCCGGGCTACGCCAGCATCGTCGGCAGCGGCCCGCACGCCCCCACCCTGCACTGGGTGCGCTGCGACGGGCCCGTGCTCCCCGACGCGGCCCTGCTGCTCGACATGGGCGTCGAGACGACCACCCTCTACACCGCCGACGTCACGCGCACCGTGCCGCCGTCGGGCCGGTTCAGCCCCGAGCAGCGCGCCGTGCACGACCTGGTGGAGAAGAGCCACCGCGCCGGCATGGCGCACATCCGCCCCGGCGTGAACTACCTCGACTTCCACTACGCGGCCATGGAGGTGATCGCGCAGGGCCTGCACGACTGGGGCCTGCTGCCCGTCTCCGTCGACGAGGCTCTGTCCCCGCAGGGCCAGCACCACCGCCGCTGGCTCGTGTGCGGCATCGGGCACCACCTGGGCCTCGACGTGCACGACTGCGCGCACAGCGACTGGCAGCAGTACATGGGCGCCGACCTGGAGCCGGGCGTCGTCATGACCGTCGAGCCGGGCCTGTACTTCCACGCCCACGACCTCACCGTGCCGCCGGAGCTGCGCGGCATCGGCGTGCGCCTGGAGGACGACCTGCTCGTCACCCCCGACGGCCACGAGGTGCTCTCCGACGCCCTGCCCATCGACGCCGCCGGCGTCGAGGCCTGGACGTCGGCGCTGCTGCCCGCCGGCGCCTGAGACGTCCCCGCCCCGGCGCAGGCCGGGGCGGGGCGAGCAACACCCGCGTCACCCCCGTCAGGCAGGACCTCGCAGACGAAGGGAACTGGTGTGAAGAACGGACGAGAACGGGGCGGGCTGCCCGCCCTGACGGCAGCAGCGGCGGCGGCGGCACTGGGAGCGTCGCTGCTCGCGGGGGCGGGCACGGCGACCGCCGCCGACGCCCCGCCCGAGATCCCCGTGGCGGCGGACGGGTCCGTCGCCGCCGACCCGGCGTACGAGGGCCCGCAGGTCACCGAGGTCCGCGTGATCAACGAGGGCAAGTTCCTCGAGATCTCGTGGGACCGGTACGTCGACGAGACGGCGGCGGTGAGCCCCGAGAACGTCACGCTCACCCAGGGCGGCACGACCGTCGCCCTCACCGCGAAGCCCGCGACCGGGCCCACCGACACGATCTTCTTCGACAAGGACAACCGGCAGATCGCGGCGTCGGACGCGAACAGCATGGCGCGCCTGCCCGACGACCTGCACCTGGCGAGCATCGCGTACACCGGCACGCTCGACCCCGACGAGCCGCTCACCGTCACGGTGGACGGGTCGCAGATCGAGGACGCGGAGGGTCGGCCCGCCCGGGACGCGACGTACACCGGCGTCCCGCGGCTGGACTACTACACGCAGTCCGTGACGACGGCGTCCGGGATCGTCGTCAAGGCGAACCCGCGCGTCGACCCGGCCACGCTGGACCTCGCCGCCGCGCAGGTGGACGTGCAGCTCGGCAAGGCCGACAACGGCATCGCGGCACGGATGGCCGACTTCGGCTGCTCGCTCGCCGTGTACGCGGCGCGGGAGAACGCCTACCTCGTGCCCGAGCACCGGGGCGGCTACGACCCCGAGATGTACGACGTCGAGGGCTACGGCGGCAGCGAGTGGAACGGCTGTGTGTCGTCGATCTCCGAGCGCAACGTGCTGCGCACCCGCGGGGACGAGAACGCGTTCCTCAACACCGGCTACCCGAACGAGAACATCCTGGTGCACGAGTTCGGCCACGCCGTGCGCCTCGTGGGCATCGAGACGCTGGCGGACAAGGGCCTCTCCGACGAGCTGTATGCCGCCTACGAGAACTCGTGGACCACCGGCCGGTGGCCGAACACGTACGCGATCGGCAACATCGACGAGTACTTCGCGACGCTGTCGGCGATCTGGTTCGACGTCATGGCGGAGAAGCCCGACTGGACCGACGGGGTGCGGAGCCCGATCAACACCCGGGCCGAGCTGAAGGCGTACGACCCGCAGGCCTACGCGCTGTTCGCCAAGGTCTACCCCGCGGACCTCACGCTCCCCGCCCCGTGGGACGAGCCGGCGCCCGACGTCTACCACGGCGACTTCACGCAGGTGCCCGACGCGCCCGAGCGCGTCACCGCCGAGGACGTCGACTTCGCGACGGACGCGTTCCGGATCGTCACCGACGGGATCGGCACCGAGTACCAGGTCGACCGGTACGCGGGCGACGCCGACCACCCCGAGCGCGACGTGGTGGTCTGGTCGTGGTGGGGCGACGGCGTGTGGTCGCTCGCCCCGGTGGGCGGTGGCGCGTACACGATCGCCGCGTCCGACGGCTCCGGCGCGCTCGCCGCGGTCTCGGACACCGAGGTCCGGTACGCCGGCGTCGAGGCGGACGCGGGCGACCCGCGGCAGCGGTGGACGTTCGCGCCGGACGCCTCGACCGCGCAGGAGCACGACGGACACCTCGTCAACGCGGCCACCGGCGGCGCCCTCGACGTCGACGGCCGCACCACGTCGGGCGTCTCGCTCACCCTCACCGACCCGGCCGACGCGACCCGGTGGCTGCTGGAGGACACCACCCGCACGTCGGCCCAGGGCGTCGGCGCCTACCTGCTGCCGGACGTCACGGCGCCGGAGGTCACGTCGGCGTGGGCGCACCCGAACCGGAAGTCCCTGACCCTCGACGCGACGGACGACGCCTCCGGCGTCGCGCTCGTGGAGTACCGGGTCGGTCGCGGCGACTGGGCCGCCTACCGGGGAGCGATCGCGATCGGTCCGCGCGACCGCGTCGAGGCCCGCGCCACGGACCGCGCGGGGAACGTCTCGGAGGTCCTCGTCGTCACGCGGCGCTGACCGGACGACGTCACGACACAGTTCGTGGGCGCTCGAAGGGCGCTGTCCCGCACGGGAACAGCACCCATCGAGCGCCCACAGCTCTGGGGTGCGGGTCAGCCCCGCTCGTGCGCGCCGATCATCGGGAGGCCGAAGGCCAGCCCGACGGCGAGGATGCCGCCGACGACCATGTAGGGGTCCAGGGTCGGGTTCCCGCCGGAGGCGCCGGAGCCGAGCAGCACCAGACCGCCCAGGAAGAGCACGAGCGCGCCGAGGAAACGGCCGAGGACGGCACCGGTGGGCTCGGACTTGACGCGCGGGTTGACCTGGAAGTCGCTCATGGTCCGAGGATAGGCCGACCGCGGCGGGC
>NZ_JBHXAW010000041.1:0-22022 GCF_042726645.1 Isoptericola sp. NPDC060257 | reverse complement strand
AGGTAGTACTACCTCGCGGAGTCTCGTCCTCCCTCGCGGTCAGAGCGGCATGCCGACGTACTGCGTCTCCTGGTACTCGGCGATGCCCTCGAAGCCGCCCTCGCGGCCGGTGCCGGACTGCTTCATCCCGCCGAACGGCGCGGCAGCGTTGGAGATCACCCCGGCGTTCAGGCCCAGCAGCCCGAACTCGAGGCGCTCGGCGAACGCGAGCCCGCGGCGCACGTCGCCGGTGAACACGTACGACGCCAGCCCGTACTCGGTGGAGTTGGCGAGCTCCGCGGCCTCGTCCTCGGTGCGGAACGTCGCGACCGGGGCCACGGGGCCGAAGATCTCCTCCGTCATGCAGCGGGCGTCGGCGGGAACGTCGCGCAGCAGGGTGGGCTGGAAGAAGTGGCCCGGCCCGTCGACGCGGGAGCCGCCGACGACGACCTGCGCGCCGCGCGACACGGCGTCGTCCACCAGGGACGCGACGGAGTCCACGGCCTTGGCCTCGACGAGCGGGCCCAGCGTGGTCGCGTCGTCCAGGCCGTTCCCGACGACGACGGCGCGGAAGCGCTCGGCGAGGCGGGAGACGAACTCGTCGGCCACGGACTCGTGCACGTAGAAGCGGTTGGCGGCGGTGCAGGCCTCGCCGCCGTTGCGCAGCTTGGCGGCCATGGCGCCGTCGACGGCGGCGTCCAGGTCGGCGTCCTCGAAGACGACGAGCGGGGCGTTGCCGCCGAGCTCCATCGAGGTGCGCAGCACGGTGTCGGCCGCGGCGCGCAGCAGGTTCTGCCCGACCGGCGTGGAGCCGGTGAACGACACCTTCCGCAGCCTCGGGTCGGCCATCAGCGGCTCGCTGACCGACGACGCGGACGCGGACGGCACCACGTTGAGCACGCCGTCCGGCAGGCCGGCCTCGACCATGAGCTGCGCGAACAGCAGCGACGTCAGCGGCGTCAGGCGGGCCGGCTTGAGCACCATGGTGCAGCCGGCAGCGACGGCGGGCGCCACCTTGCGGGTGGCCATCGCGAGCGGGAAGTTCCACGGCGTGATGAGCAGGCACGGGCCCACGGGGCGGCGCTGCACCAGCATCCGCAGCGTGTTCTCCGGGGTGTGCGCGTACCGGCTGTCGTCGTGCGTGGCCTGCTCGGCGAACCAGCGCAGGAACTCGCCGCCGTACGTCACCTCGCCGCGCGCCTCCGCGAGCGGCTTGCCCATCTCGAGCGTCATGAGCAGCGCCAGGTCCTCGCGGCGCTCCTGCACGAGGGCGAACCCGCGCCGCAGGATCTCGGACCGCTCGCGGGCGGGGGTCGCTCCCCACGAGGCCTGCGCCCCCGCGGCGGCGTCCAGCGCGGCGCGGGCGTCGTCGCTCGTCGCGGACGCGACGCGCGTCAGCGTCTCCCCGGTGGCCGGGTTCTCGACGGCGAACGACCCGCCGTCGGAGGCGTCGCGCCACGCCCCGCCGATCAGGAGTCCCGTCGGGACCTCCACGCTGGTCGAGCCTGCCGAGACCGTCGTCGTCGCGCTGGTCGTCGTCGTCATCGTGTTCCACCGTCCTTCGGCTGTGCGGTCGTGGTGCGTGAGGCGACGCGCGCGGCGAGCTGCTCGGAGCCGCGCGCGATCAGGGTGACGTCGGCGCCGACGACGACGTAGGCCGCCCCGGCGTCGAGGTAGCGGTCGGCCATGGCCGGGTCGAACGCGTTGACGCCGACGGGCGTGCCCGCCGCGCGGCACGCGGCGATCGCGCGGAGGACGGCGTCGACGACCTCGTGATGGTCCTGCTGCCCGAGGTGGCCGAGCGACGCGGCGAGGTCCGCAGGGCCGATCAGGACGGCGCCGACGCCGTCCGTGCCGGCGATGGCCGTGGCGTCGTCGATCGCGGCGCGGGTCTCGAGCTGGACGACGAGCGTGATGCCGTCGTCCGCCCCGCCGAGGTAGCCGGGCACGCGGGCCCACCGCGACGAGCGGGCCAGCGCGCTGCCGACGCCGCGGACCCCGGCCGGCGGGTACCGGACGGCGCGCGCCGCGGCCTCCGCCTCGGCGGCGGAGTCGACCATGGGCACCAGGACGTTCGTGGCGCCGAGGTCGAGCACCCGCTTGAGGCCCACCGGGTCGCCGGACGGCACGCGCACGAGCGTCGCGACCGGGTACGCGGCGGTGGCCTGGAGCTGCGCGAGCACGGTCGTGAGGTCGTTCGGTCCGTGCTCGCCGTCGACCAGCACGACGTCCAGCCCGCTGCCGGCGAGGAGCTCCGCCGCCACGGGGCTGCCCATCGACGACCAGGCACCGACGAGGGGACGCCCCTCGTCCCCGGCCTCGGCGAGCATCGCGGCGAGCGAGCGGTCGGTGGTCAGACGAAGCGGCATGTCACGGCCCCCAGGCTCCCAGCGCCGGCGTGATAGTCGGCGTGCACGGTGTCGCCGGGGTGCACCCACGTGGGGCGGGTGAACGACCCGGCCAGGACGGTCTCGCCGGCGGCGAGCGAGTCGCCGTGCGCCGCCAGCTTGTTCGCGAGCCAGGCGACGCCGGCGGCCGGGTGCCCCAGCACCCCCGCCGCGACGCCCGTCTCCTCGATGGTCTCGTTGCGGTACAGCAGGGCGGACACCCAGCGCAGGTCGACGTCGTCGACCCGCACGGGCCGCCCGCCCACCACCATGGCACCCATCGCGGCGTTGTCGCTGATCGTGTCGACGATGGTGCGGCCCGGCATCTCGACGCGGGCGTCGAGGATCTCCAGCGCGGGCACGACGCGGTCGGTGGCGCGCAGCACGTCGGTCACCGTGATCCCGGGGCCCTCGAGCGGCGACGCGAGCACGAACGCGAGCTCCACCTCGACGCGCACGTTCGAGTACCGGGCGTGCTCCACGACGCTGCCGGACTCCAGCACCATGTCGTCGAAGATGACGCCGTAGTCCGGCTCGGTGATGCCGGTGGCGGCCTGCATGGCCTTCGACGTCAGGCCGATCTTGTGCCCGACGACGCGGCGGCCGCGCGCCTCGCCGCGCTCGCGCCAGGTGCGCTGCACGGCGTACGCGTCGGCCACCGTCATGCCCTCGTGCCGCGCGGTGAGCAGCGGCACGGGGGTGCGGGTGCGGTCCGCCTCCGCGAGCTCGTCGGCGACGGCGACGACGGCGTCGTCGTCCAGGGTGCGCTCGCCGTCGGCCCCCGTCACAGCGTTGCCCCCAGCTTGAAGCCCTGCTCCGTGTCCCCCTTGCGGGTGTAGGAGAAACCGTCGGCGCCGACGGTCACCTCCATCTCGGAGTCGTCGGTGCGGGCGACGACGGGCTGCGGGGTGCCGTCGAGGTCCAGCACGAGGGACGCCTCGGTGTACCAGCTCGGCACGACGGGGTTGCCCCACCAGTCGCGGCGCTGGTTGTCGTGCACGTCCCACGTGACGACCGGGTTGTCCGGGTCGCCCGTGTAGTAGTCCTGCGTGTAGATCTCGACGCGGTGCCCGTCCGGATCCCGCAGGTACAGGTAGAAGGCGTTCGAGACACCGTGCCGGCCCGGGCCGCGCTCGATGGCGTCGGAGCGACGCAGCGCGCCGAGCTTGTCGCAGATGGCGAGGATGTTGTGCTTCTCGTGCGTCGCGAACGCCACGTGGTGCATGCGGGGGCCGTCGCCGCCGGTCATGGCGGTGTCGTGCACGGTCGGCTTGCGGCGCATCCACGCGGCGTAGACGGTGCCGTCGTCGTCCTGGATGTCCTCGGTGACGCGGAAGCCCAGGTCCTGCATGAACTTCACGGCCCGCGGCACGTCCGGGGTCACCTGGTTGAAGTGGTCCAGGCGCACCAGCTCGCCGGGGGTGTGCAGGTCGTAGCGCCACGACAGCCGCTCGACGTGCTCGGTCTGGAAGAAGAACTCGTACGGGAAGCCGAGCGGGTCGACGACGCGCACCGACTCCCCGATGCCCTTCGTGAAGCCGCCCGGCTCGCGGCGCACCTCGCAACCCAGCTCGGTGTAGAAGGCGACGGCCTTGTCGAGGTCCTCCGGGGTTCGCACGCGGTAGGAGAACGCGGCGACGGCGGCGACCTCGCCCTGGCGCAGCACCAGGTTGTGGTGGATGAACTCCTCCGTGGAGCGCAGGTAGATGCTCCGCTCGTCCTCCTCCGTGACGTACAGGCCCAGCACGTCGACGTAGAACTCGCGCGACGCGGCGAGGTCGGTGACGACGAGCTCCATGTACGCGCAGCGCAGGATGTCGGGCGCGGGGCTCGTCGGCGTCGGGGTCGGGTTGTCGCAGGTGATCGGCGCCTCCTGGCTCACGTAGAAGCCCGAGGAGGTGAGGGTGCGGTCGTTCAGGTGGGTCATGTCAGGCGTCCTTGCCGTTCAGTTCTTGCCGAAGGTCGGGTTGTGGACCTTGCCGAGCGTGATGTGCACGGCCTGCTGGTCGGTGTAGAAGTCGATGGAGCGGTAGCCGCCCTCGTGGCCCAGGCCGGACGCCTTGACGCCGCCGAACGGGGTGCGCAGGTCGCGCACGTTGTTCGAGTTCAGCCACACCATCCCGGCCGCGACGGCCTGGGAGAAGTTGTGGGCCCGCTTGAGGTCGTTGGTCCAGATGTAGGCCGCGAGCCCGTACTTCACGCCGTTGGCCAGCTCGAGCGCCTCGGCCTCGGTGTCGAAGGGCGTGATCGCGACGACGGGGCCGAAGATCTCCTCCTGGAAGATCCGGGCGTCGGGCTTCACGTCCGCGAAGACCGTGGGGGCCACGAAGTTCCCCGTCTCGAAGCCCTCGGGGCGGCCGCCGCCGGCCACGAGCCGGCCCTCGGTCCTGCCCAGCTCGACGTAGCTCATGACCTTGTCGAAGTGCTCCGGGTGCACCAGCGCCCCGACCTCGGTGTCCTTCTCGTGCGGGTACCCCACGCGCACGCGCTTCGCCTGGGCGGCGTACCGCTCGACGAACTCGTCGTAGACGGCGCGCTCCACGAGGATGCGGGAGCCGGCCGTGCAGCGCTCTCCGTTGAGGGAGAAGACGCCGAAGATCGTCGCGTCGATCGCGGCGTCGAGGTCGGCGTCGGCGAAGACGACGGCGGGGGACTTGCCACCGAGCTCCATCGACAGGCCCTTGAGGTACGGGGCGGCGTTGCCGAAGATCAGCTGGCCCGTGCTGCTCTCGCCGGTGAAGGAGATGAGCGGCACGTCGGGGTGCTTGACCAGCGCGTCGCCGGCCTCCTCGCCGAGCCCGTTGACCAGGTTGAACACGCCCTGGGGGAGCCCGGCCTCCTCGAAGATCCCCGCCCACAGGGACGCCGACAGCGGCGTGAACTCGGCCGGCTTGAGCACCACGGTGTTGCCGGTGGCGAGCGCGGGGGCGAGCTTCCACGACTCGAGCATGAACGGCGTGTTCCACGGCGTGATGAGCCCGGCCACGCCGATCGGCTTGCGGTTGACGTAGTTGATCTGGCGGCCGGGCACCTTGTAGGTGTCGTCGGCCTGCGCCACGATCAGGTCCGCGAAGAAGCGGAAGTTCTCGGCCGCGCGGCGGGCCTGGCCCAGCGCCTGCGTGATCGGCAGGCCGGAGTCGAAGGACTCCAGCTCGGCGAGGCGGGCGTCGCGCGACTCCACGAGGTCGGCGATCTTGTGCAGCACCCGCGAGCGCTCGCGCGGCAGCATCCGCGGCCACGGGCCCTCGGTGAACGCGCGGCGGGCGGCCGCGACGGCGGCGTCGACGTCGGCCTTCTTGCCCGCGGCGGCCTGGAGGTAGGTCTGGTTCGACACCGGGTCCAGGACGTCGAAGGTGGCGCCGTCGGCCGAGTCGACGAAGCGGCCGTCGATGTAGTGCCGGATCGCGGTGGGCAGGTCGGCGGGGCGGTGCGTCTGGGGCGTGTTCTGCACGGTCATCACTTCTCCGAAGGGGCGGGTCGGTGGGACGCCTGCCGCGCGAGCACGGCGTCGAGGGTGTTGGTGCGGTGGTGGCGGGCGGCGAGCTCGACGTCGAGCGCGGTCGTGCGACCCTCGTGGAGCCCGCCGATCAGGTCGAGGATCCCGTCGTGCTCGGCGACCGACTCGCGCGCGCGGCCGGGCACGAACGAGAACGACGAGTCGCGCAGCACGGTTATGCGCCGCCAGCCGCGATGCACGAGGTCGAGGACGTGCGGGTTGGGGCAGGGCTCGAACAGCACCGCGTGGAACTCGAGGTTGAGCTCGGTGAACCGGTGCGGGTCGAAGTCGGCGAGGCAGCGGCGCATCCGTTCGTTGACCGCGCGCGCGGCGTCGAGCTGCGCGGCGGACAGGTGCGGCGCGGACAGCGCGGTGGCGAAGCCCTCGACCAGCGCGAGCGTCTCCATCGTGTGCTGGTACTCGGTCTCCTTGAGGAGGGCGACCTGCGCGCCGACGTTGCGCTCGAACGTCACCAGGCCCTCCGCCTCGAGGCGGCGGATCGCCTCGCGCACCGGGACGACGGACATGTCGAGCTCGCCCGCGAGCTGCGCCAGCACCAGCCGGTAGCCGGGCACGAAGCGTCCGTCCTCGATCCGCTCCCGCAGGTAGGCGTAGGCGCGCTGGGACTTGCTCACGGGGACCGTGGTCGGGGTGCTCATCCGGCGCCCCCGGCCGTCTCGCGCTCGTAGCGGGCGCGCCACTCGGCGTTCATCGGGAACAGCCCGTCGACGGGCGCGCCTGCGGCGACCTGCTGCGCGACCCACGCGTCGGCGGCCTCCTGGGCCTCGGCCTCGGCGAGCACCTCCTCCACGAGCGCCGGCGGGATGACGAGGACGCCGTCGCCGTCGCCCACGACGACGTCGCCCGGCTGCACCGCGGCGCCGCCGCACGCGACGGTCACGTCGGTCTCCCACGGCACGTGCTTGCGGCCGAGGACGGACGGGTGCGGGCCCTGGGAGAAGACGGGGATGCCGATCTCGGCGACCGCGTCGGCGTCGCGCACCCCGCCGTCGGTGACGATCGCGGCGGCGCCGCGCACGTGGGCGCGCAGCGCGAGCACGTCGCCGACGGTGCCGGTGCCGCGCTCGCCGCGCGCCTCGACGACGATCACCTCGCCCGGCCCGACGGCGTCGAACGCGCGCTTCTGCGCGTTGAAGCCGCCACCGTGCGAGGCGAACAGGTCGGGGCGGAAGGGGACGAGCCGCAGCGTGCGGGCGGTGCCGACGAAGCGGTCGCCGGGGTGGTTGCCGTGCACGCCCTCGACGAAGACGTCGGTGTAGCCGCGCTTGCGCAGCGCGGCCGACAGCGTGGCGACGGCGACGCCGGCGAACCGCTCGCGCATGTCGTCGGTGAGCACGAAGGTCGGCTCGGCTGCCGGGGGCGGTGTGCCCCAGGCCTCCGCGCGCTGCGTGTCGTCGACGGCGGGCTTCGACCCGAAGTCCCCGAACGCGTGCGTGCCGGCGGTGACGGTGGTGACGAGCCGGCCGCTGGTGGGGGCGCCCGACGCCTCGGGGGCGTCCACCTCGACCTCGACGACCTGCCCGGGCCCGACGACCGACGACCCCGCCGGCGTGCCGGTGAGGATGACGTCGCCGGGCTCCAGCGTGAGGTGCTGGGAGAGGTCCGCGACGAGGCGGCCGAGGTCGAAGAGCAGCGTGCCGGTGGAGTCGTCCTGGACGAGCTCGCCGTCCACCCAGGTGCGCACGCGCAGGCCGGCGGGGTCGACGTCGGACGCGGGGATCCAGCGCGGGCCGAGCGGCGTGTAGCCGTCGCCGCCCTTGTTGCGCAGGTTGGAGCCCTTGTCGGCGGCGCGCAGGTCGTAGAGGCCGAAGTCGTTGGCCGCGGTGACGGCGTCGACGTGGGACCAGCCGTCGGCGGGGGAGACCCAGCGCGCCGCGGTGCCGATGCGGATCGCGACCTCGCCCTCGAAGGCGAGGAGCTCCGTGCCGAGCGGCCGCTCGATCGTGCCCCCCGTCGCGGCGAGCGACGAGCCGGGCTTGAGGAAGTAGGACGGCTGCCTCGGCGTCCGGCCCCGCTGGGCTGCGCGGGACGGGTAGTTCAGGTGGACGGCGATGATCTTGCCGGGTCTGGGCTGGTCGTCGGTGACCACGGGCACCCCACTGTCGGTCGAGGCTGTCATGTCGTATCTCGGATGATATACGATCTCGCGAACTGCACCACCCCCGCGGACTGACAGAGAGGTCTTCCGGACATGACCACCGGCACCGCCGCCGCCCCCAGCGACACCGCACGTCGCGAGCTCCGACGCGTCGCCTTCGCGACCGTCATCGGCACCACCATCGAGTGGTACGACTTCTTCCTCTACGCCAGCGCCGCCGGACTCGTGTTCGGCACGCTGTTCTTCGAGCCCGCCGGTCCCGGCGCGGCCACCCTGCTGTCGTTCGCGACCGTGGGGATCAGCTTCCTGTTCCGACCTCTCGGCGCGTTCCTCGCCGGCCACTTCGGCGACAAGATCGGGCGCAAGGCGATGCTCGTCGTCACGCTCATGCTCATGGGCGGCGCGACGACGCTCATCGGCGTCCTGCCCACGTACGAGTCCATCGGCATCGCGGCGCCCGCGCTGCTCGTGCTCCTGCGCATCGTGCAGGGGCTGTCGACCGGCGGCGAGTGGGGCGGCGCGGTCCTCATGGCCGTCGAGCACGCCCCCGACGGCCGGCGTGGCCGCATGGGCGCGTTCCCGCAGATCGGCGTGCCCATCGGCCTGCTGCTGGCCTCCGGCATGCTCGCCCTCATGACCGGCGTGATCTCCCCGGGGGACGCGTTCGTCGAGTGGGGCTGGCGCATCCCGTTCCTGCTGAGCGTGGTGCTCATCGTCGTCGGGATCGTCGTGCGGCGGTCCGTGGAGGAGAGCCCCGTCTTCCTCGAGATCGCCGAGAAGAAGGCCGCCGCCAAGACGCCGATCCTCACCCTGTTCCGCAAGCACTGGCTGCTCGTGCTGCTCGCCGCGCTGACGTTCGCCGGCAACAACGCCGCGGGCTACATGACCACCGGCGGCTACCTGCAGAACTACGCGACGACGCCGCTCGCCGAGGGCGGCCTGGTCGGCATGGACCGCACGCCGGTGCTCCTCGCGGTCGCGGGCGCGTCCGTCGTGTGGCTCGCGTGCACCTTCGCCGCCGGCGCGGCCTCCGACCGGATCGGGCGCCGGAACACGTACATCATCGGCTGGCTGGCGTTCCTCGCCACCGTGTTCCTGCTGTTCCCGCTGGTCAACACCGGCAACCCCTGGCTGCTGTTCCTCGGCGTGTCGCTGTTCGCCGTCGGCAACGGGTTCACCTACGGCCAGCAGGCGGCGTACTTCGCGGAGCTCTTCCCCGCGTCGATCCGCTACTCCGGCGTGTCCATCACGTACGCGATCGGCGCCATCCTGGGCGGCGCCTTCGCGCCGACCATCGCGGCCTGGCTCGTGCAGACGACGGGTACCGCGACGTCCGTCGCCTTCTACGTCGCCGGCGTCATGGTGGTGGCGTTCGCCGCCACGCTGCTGCTGCGCGACCGTACCGGCATCCCCCTCGGCCCGGAGCACGAGGACGAGCAGGCCGCCAGCCCGGTCTACGGGGTCTCGAGGGCCTGACGGCGGCGCCGTCGGTCCGGCCCGGTCACCGCAGCTTCTTGCGCACGCTGAGGTACTTGCTCTCGGTGGCCGGGCCCCAGGTCCCGGTGGCGGACACGGACAGCACCCGCTGCAGCGCGGCGACGGCCTTGTCGTGCGCGGCACGGGACTTCGGGCCCCACTTGCCGTCCGCGGTGACGCCCACCGCGCGCTGCGCCGTCTTCACGCCGTAGGGGAACTTCGTGCCGTGCATGCGGGAGGCGGCGCGGATCGCCTGCAGCCGCTGGTCGGTGTTCGTCCCCCACAGGTTGTCGCGCTGGGCCAGGGGGAAGTGGGCCACCTGCTGGAGCCGCTGGGTCGTGCGCGACCCGGTCGGCGCGAGCACGGTGCCGCGGCCGTAGTTGGACGTCGTGCCCACGTCCACGTGCACGTGGTTGCGGTGGTTGGCCGCCGACCCCACCGTCCCGTCCCGCGCGTAGATCACGCCCAGGCCCATCGAGTCCGCGACCTTGATCGCGGTGCGCGCCCGGGAGCGCTCCGAGGAGGGCGCCCCGGCGGGACCGTAGTTGAGGTCCGCCGCCAGGCCGTCGTAGTGCCAGGAGTTCTTCGAGTGCGCCCCGCGGGTCACGCCGCCGTACAGCGGGTGCTCGGAGACCCGGAACCCGTAGGCCCGAGCCCAGCTCAGGAAGTGCCGGAGCGTCGTGGACGAGCTCTTCTGGCGGCCGATGCCCAGGGCCAGCGGTCCCTCGGCGGGCCGGGCGGCCGCTTCCGAGCGCTCTGGCGCCTGCGGAGCGGCGACCACGGGCGCCGCGCCGATCGGGGCGAGCAGGACGGCGCAGACTCCGGCGGCCGTGAGGATCCGGCGGGGCCGGGCGGCCCGGGCGGGGACGGGGGGACGAGCACTCATGGACACCTCGCTCCTCGGTGGGACGGCGGGCTCCGCGGTGCATGGTCGCCCTGAGCCACCATGCATGGCCGTCGTCGGTTCTGCCAGGCGACAGCGTCCGGCCCTCAGCCGCCGAGGGCCTCCCGCACGGCGCTCGCCGACGCGGTGAGGCGCGCCGCGATCTGCTCGTGGTCGATCGGGCTGGCGACGTGCACCACCGCGACGGCCGCCGGCCCGCGCCCGCGCAGCGCCAGCGGCACCGCGACCGACTCGAGGCTGGGGATGACCTCGTCGTGGCTGGTGGCGAAGCCGCGCTCGGCGGCCTGGGCGACGGTGGCACGCAGCGCCTCGGGCGCGTCGGCCGGCCACTGCGCGTGGGGCAGCAGCGTGAGGATCGCCTTGCCGGGCGCGCCCACCGTGACCGGGTGCCGGGTGCCCGGCCGCTGCGCCACGGGCGCGACGGCGTGCCGCGGCTCGACGCTGACGAGGGTCACGCACTCGTCGTGGTCGAGGACGGCGAGGAAGCAGGTCATCCCCAGCTCGTTCGCGACGGCGGTGAGCTCGGGGAGCGCCTCGGCCTGCAGGTCGTGGGCCACGCCCGCGGCGAGCGCCGCCATGCGGGCGCCGAGCGCGACGCCGCCGTTCGCGTCGCGCACCACGAGCCCGTGGTGCTCCAGCGTGCGCAGCAGCCGGTAGGCGATGGAGCGGTGCACCCCGAGCAGCCCGGCGACGTCGTCGATGGTCAGGGGCGCGCGGGCGTCGGCGAGCACCTCCAGGATGCGGATGCCGCGGCTGAGGGTCTGCGACGGGGGCGGGCCGGCGTCGGGCATCGTCGTCCTTCCGGTGGGTTACGCTGCATTCAATAGTAGAACGTCGTGTTCGAATATAGAACACGGCCGCAGCGAACGCCACGCCCGACACGGAGGTCGGGTCGCGCATCGACGACGATGAGGAGAGCTCGTGCAGTTCCACCACCACGGTTACGTCTCCGGCGACCCGCGGGTGCTGCCGCCCGCAGGCACCGGCGTGGACCGGCCCGACGAGCTGCCCGACGAGGTCGACGTCCTGGTCGTCGGCTCGGGGCCGGCGGGCATGCTGCTCGCCGCGCAGATGTCGCGGTACCCCGGCGTCACGACCCGCCTCATCGAGAAGCGCGAGGGCCGGCTGGTGCTCGGCCAGGCCGACGGCATCCAGCCGCGCAGCGTCGAGACCTTCGACGCCTTCGGCTTCGCGGAGCGGATCGTCGCCGAGGCCTACAACATCGGCTGGATGAACTTCTGGGGCCCCGACCCCGAGAACCCGAAGCACATCGTGCGCACCACGCGCACCGAGGACTACGGCCTCAAGATCAGCGAGTACCCGCACCTCATCGTCAACCAGGCCCGCGTGCTCGACTACTTCGCCGAGGCCGCCGCGCTGGGCCCCGCCCGCATCGTGCCCGACTACGGCGTGGAGTTCCTCGGCCTCACGGTGCACGACGGCGACGAGCACCCCGTCGAGGTGCGCGTCCGGCACGTGGGCGGCGAGCGCGCGGGGGAGGAGCGGATCGTCCGGGCCAAGTACGTCGCCGGCTGCGACGGGGCCCGCAGCGCGGTGCGCGAGGCGATCGGGCGCAAGCACGTCGGTGAGTTCGCGGCGCACGCCTGGGGCGTGATGGACGTGCTCGTCAACACCGACTTCCCCGACTGGCGCACCAAGTGCGCGATCAACTCCGAGGCCGGGAACATCCTGCTCATCCCCCGCGAGGGCGGGTACCTCTGCCGCGTCTACGTGGACCTCGGCGAGGTCGCCGCGGACGACCACCACCGGGTGCGCAGCACGCCGATCGAGGAGATCGTCGGGCGGGCCAACGAGATCCTCACGCCCTACGCCCTCGACGTGAAGGAGGTGGCCTGGCACAGCGTGTACGAGGTCGGCCACCGCGTCACCGACAAGTTCGACGACGTGCCCGACGGCGAGGAGCACCGCACCCCGCGCGTCTTCCTCACCGGCGACGCCTGCCACACCCACAGCGCCAAGGCCGGCCAGGGGATGAACGTGTCCATGCAGGACGGGTTCAACCTGGGCTGGAAGCTCGGGTCCGTGCTCACGGGCCTCAGCCCCGAGTCGCTCCTGGCCACCTACTCCGCCGAGCGGCAGCCCGTGGCACAGCAGCTCATCGACTTCGACCGCGAGTGGTCGAGCCTCATGGCCCGCAAGCCCGAGGAGATCTCCGACCCGCAGGAGCTCGCCCACTACTACCTCGCGACGTCCGAGTTCCCGTCCGGGTTCATGACCCGGTACGAGCCGTCGGCGATCGTGGGAGGCTCCGCCCGGCAGGAGCTGGCCGCGGGGTTCCCGCTCGGCAAGCGATTCAAGTCCGCCGAGGTGACGCGCGTCTGCGACGGCAACGCCGTGCACCTCGGGCACCACGCCAAGGCCGACGGCCGGTGGAGGGTCTACGCGTTCGCCGACGCCGCCGCGCCGGGCGAGGGCTCCGCCCTGGACGCCTGGGCGGACTGGCTCGCCTCGCCCGGGTCGCCCCTGGCCCGGTTCACCCCCGAGGGGTCCGACGTCGACGCCGTCCTCGACGTGAAGGTCGTCTACCAGCAGGCCTTCCAGGACGTCGACCTCGCGGCCGTGCCCGACGTGTTCCGCCCCCGGACCGGCCCGCTGGGGCTCACCGACTGGGAGAAGGTGTACGCCGCCGGGCCCACCGTGTGGACCGCGGGCGACATCTTCGCGGAGCGCGAGCTGTCCCGCGACGGCGTGGTCGTCGTCGTGCGCCCCGACCAGTACGTAGCGCACGTGCTGCCGCTCGACGCCACCGACGAGCTCGCCGAGTTCTTCGCCGGGGTGTTCCTCGGCCGCTGAGCTATCGTCCCGAGGACACCGGCCGCGATCGAGGGGAGCAGGCCCGTGCTCGTCCGCCACCGGGGGGTCTCCCCGTCCGTCCACCCGACCGCGTGGGTCGCCCCGACCGCCGTGCTCGTCGGGGACGTGACCGTCGCGGCCGGAGCCCGTGTGCTGCACGGCGCCGTCCTGAGCGCCGAGGACGGCGCCGTCGTCGTGGGCGAGGACAGCGTGGTCATGGAGCACGCTCTCGTCCGCGGGCGGGCCGGCCATGACGCGCGGATCGGTGCCGCCGTCCTGGTGGGTCCGCACGCCCACGTCAACGGCAGCACGGTCGAGGACGAGGTGTTCGTCGCGACCGGCGCCGCGCTGTTCCCCGGCAGCCGGATCGGTACCGGAGCCGAGGTGCGCATCCACGGGGTGGTGCAGGTCAACACCGTGCTCCCGCCCGGCGCGCTCGTCCCGATCGGCTGGGTCGCCGTGGGCGACCCCGCGCAGATCCTGCCGCCCGACCGGCACGACGACGTCTGGCAGGTGCAGCGGGAGCTCGACTTCCCCGGGACGGTCTACGGCGTGGGGCGCGACGTGCCGATGCGGGAGCTGATGCGCCGCCAGTCGGAGTTCTACGCCGCGCACCGTGACGACGAGGTGCTGCCGGGGTGACGCGTGGGCGATCATCGTCCGCATGACCCTCACGCTCCGCCCGCCACGGCTCGACGACGAGGCCGCGCTGCGGCGCATGCACGACCAGCTCGCGCTGGACGGGTTCACGTTCCTCCAGCACGGCGGGACGTGGGAGCAGGTGATCGCGGCCGTGCGTCGCGAGTCGCTCGGGGAGGACCTCGCCCCGGGGCGGGTGCGGTGCGACTTCCTCGTCGCCGACGTGGACGGCGTCCCGGTGGGCCGGGTGTCCGTGCGACACGAGCTCAACGACTACCTGCGCGACATCGGCGGGCACGTCGGGTACGCGGTCGCGCCCGAGCACCGCCGTCGGGGGTACGCGACGGCGATGCTCCGGCAGTCCGTCGAGCTCCTCGCCGAGGGCGGCGTCGAGCGGGTCCTCGTCACCTGCGACGTCGACAACACCGGCTCCGCCGCCGTCATCGAGGCGTGCGGCGGCGTGCTGGAGGACGTGCGAACGCGCGGCGACCAGACGAAGCGGCGCTACTGGATCGCCGCGACCGCATGACCGACCTGCTGCGCGTGCGTGAGTGGGGCGAGGGCGCCCGCACCGCGGTGCTGCTGCACGGCTTCATGGGGTCCGCAGACTCCTGGTGGCGGGTCGGCCCCGCGCTCGCGGAGACCGGCTGGCGGGTCCTCGCGCCCGACCTGCCCGGGCACGGCCGGTCCCCGCGCGACCCGCGGCTCACCGTGCCGCGGGCGGCGCGTGCCGTCGTCGCGACGCTCCGCGCGAGGTCCGTCGTCGCCCCCGGGCTCGCCGTCGGCCACTCCTTTGGCGGGGTGGTGCTGGCCGCTGCGCGCGAGGAGCTCCGGCCCGCGCGGACCGTGCTGGTGGACGCCGTGCCCCGGTTTCACGGGGGCGGCGCCCGGGCGGGGCTGCTCGCCGGCTACGTCCGCGACCGGCGCGCCCGTACCGCGGACGAGCTGCGTCGCACCCGGCCGCACTACAGCGACGAGGACGTGCGCGTCGAGGCCGCGGCGGCCGATGCGTTCGACCCGGAGACCGGTGCGGCCGTCGCCTCCTCCGCCGACGGTGCGTGGCCGCTCCCGGAAGGTGCCGTCGTGATCCGGGCGTCGCCGAGCGCGTTCGTTACCGACGAGGACGCGGCGGCCCTGGCGAAGTACGGGGTCGTGGTGCGCGACGTGCCGGGGGCGGCGCATTCCGTCTGGTACAGCCACTACGACGCGTTCATGGCGGCGCTCCGCGCGTCGTTGCCGGGCTGACCGGTCAGGCGGCGAGCGAGCGACGGGGCGACGCCGCGCCGATACTGGTGGACGACCAGGAGTGCCCAGCGGCCGAGGAGGGCCCGACGATGGCCGACCTGATGATCGACTACATCACCTCGCTCGACGGGTTCGGATCCGCCGACGGGTGGCCCGGCCTGTGGGGTATGGGCGGGCCGGACTACTTCGCGTTCCTCGAGGAGGACGGCCGGCAGGAGTACACGACCCTGCTGGGCGCCACGACGTACCGGCTGTTCGCGGGCTTCGCCGAGACGGGCGAGGAGGAGATGGCCGAGGTCACCGCGCGCCCCAAGGTCGTGTTCTCGCGGACCCTCACCGAGCCGCTGGGTTGGGCGAACACCACGCTCGTCGCGGGCGACGCCGTCGAGGCCGTGGGCGCGATGAAGCAGCACGACGTCGCGCTCCGGACCATCGGCAGCCCCAGCCTGTGCCGCTCCCTGCTGCGGGCGGGACTCGTCGACCGCGTGCGGGTCGTCGTGTTCCCGGTCGTCAACGGCGCCACCGGCCACGACCGGCTGTACGACGGCTGGCCCGACGTCCGGCTGGACCTCCTCCAGCACCGGACCCTCGACGGTCGGCTGACGCTGCTGGAGTACGCACCGACCGTGCTGGACGGCCCGCCCGGCGCGGACTGAGCCGCCGCCAGGCCGTCGCTGGGCCGCCGTCAGAACGGCGGGTCGCCGTCGTCGCGCACGGCGACTGGGTCGGCGGTCTGCTCCGGCGGGAGGGCCGCGTCGGTCGGGTCGATCGTCGGCGCGGGCTGGAGGACGAGGTGGTCGGCTTCGCTGGCCCACTCGTCGAGGTCGCCGAGAGTGTGGTCGGCGGATCCGGGCGTTGTGAGGTAGGTGCGGCCGCGGGGTGAGGTCCAAGCCAGGACGCCGGCTCGGTCCGGGCCGGCGAGGTGTTCGACGGCCCATCGGGACTCGTGCTTGAGCGTGTGATGGCGGCGGCACAGCGCGGCGAGGTTGGTGGAGTCGGTGGTGCCGCCGTGTTCCCAGGCGGTGGTGTGGTCGAGGTCGCAGCGTCGGGCGGGGATGCGGCAGCCGGGGAACCGACAGGTCAGGTCGCGCTGGGTGAGGAACGCGCGCAGGTCGGCGGGCACGACGTAGGAACGCCGGTCGGCGGTGAGCAGGGCGCCGGTGACGGGGTCGGTGAGCAGGCGCCGCAGGGTGGGCGCGCGGGTGACCAGGTGGCGTGCGGTCTCCGCGTCGACGGGGATGGTGCCGTCCAGCAGACCCGGACTCTCGCCGGTGCCGGTGAGCGTCGTGATCGGGACGGTCACGTGGACCGCGGGTCTGACGGTCCGGGCCAGTGTGGCGAGCGGGTCGGGAAGAGGGGCGCAAGTAGGGGCGGTTGACGGGTCTGGCAGGCCCGGCGGTCCGGATCCCGGCGCGGTCCCCGGTGCTGATCCTGGTGGTGTGCCCGGCGGGCTGCCTGGGTCGGTCTCCCGGCCCGGAGGGTCTGCCTCGTTCCTGGTGTGATCCTCGTCGAGGAGTAGGGCCGTGAGGGTCGCGGCGCGCAGCTGCCCGACCCCGCGCGGGTCACCGGTCGTCTTCGCTCTCGTGGCGGTGCGGTGCAGGCGGTCGTAGGCGGCACGCGCGACCGGGGTCGGCAGGTGCGCGGTCAGCCAGGACATCCCGTCGGAGCCGTCGTCGACCCACACGCCCGCCTTCAGGGCGGCGGCCTGATGCCGGACCTCGGCGGGCACGGGGTGCAGCCGGTCGCGGGCGGCGCGCGCGAGCACCCCGAACCGGGCCGCCGTCATGTCGGGAGCCCTGCCCAGGACCGCGCGCTCGACCTGCCCTGCGACGCTCGGGGGCAGGTCGCCTACTGCGTCCGCGAGCTTGGCCGCGTGCTGGTAGGTGATCGAACCCGCGCACAACGCCTCCAGGGTCGCGGTCGCCTTCGAGGCCAGGACGTCGGCGTCCGCGAGCCAGCCGGCTGCGACGTGCTCGCTGACCCCGAGCATGCACGCGACCTCCGCGACCAGCGCGCGGTGCGCGACCGAGGAGCGTCGTTCCGGCGCCGCCGACGCGACCCGCTCCACCCCGACGTCCAGCAACGCCTCCGGCACCACCCGCGCCGCGCCCAGGACCCGAGCCAGCGCGACCGTGCGGCGACCCGCCGCCGCGTTCACCACCACCTGCTCGTCCGCGGCCTGGTCCAGCGCAGCATCCAGCCGGGAAGCGGCGGTGCTGGGCGGGGTGGCCATACGAGTACTCAACCACCCGCCACCGACACGACGTCGAACAGGCGTTCGAGACCCGTCGCCGGGTGAAGCGACCCGAGAGCAGGTCCACCGCTTCCGCGCGGCGAGTGCGCCCAGCATCATGAGAGTGTGAAGAAAGCCCGCCGCGCCGGCGCCGTCGCGGCGGTCGTCCTCGTCCTGGCGACCGCCTGCACCGACGACCCGCCGCCGGTCGACCCGACGTCGCCCGCCGCGTCGTACGTGCGCACCGGGCCGTGGAACGAGGGCGACGCGGCGGCGTTGGACGGCCAGCTCCAGCTGGTCGACGGCTGCCTGGTCGTCGAGAACGGCGGCACGACGACCGTGCCCGTGTTCCCCTCCGACTTCGCGTGGGACCCGCAGGCCCGGACGCTCGAGGCCTTCGGGCTCACCCTGACCGTCGGCGAGCAGGTGTACCTGGGCGGCGGCGTGACCAGCAGCGTCACCGAACACCTCCCCGACTCGTGCAGCGGGGAGCAGTTCCTGGTCCAGAGCGGCCAGAGCGAGCCCCGCGAAGGCTGACGCCCCGACCCGGGACGAACCGGCCCACGACCGCTCCTGGGCTCACGTCCCAGGAGCCGTCGTCCGCAGGAGCTGCGGGGAGGACGCGAAGCCGAGCCGCCCGTTGACGGGCACCGCCCTGCGGCTCGAGTGGGCGGTCGCGTGCGCCGCGCCGCGCCGCGTCGCGTGCTCCGACGCGGCCTCCACGAGCGCGGTGCCGAGGCCGCGACCGCGGTGGTCCGAGCGGATGAAGACGGTCTGGATGTCCGCCGACATCCGGCGGGTGGCACCGGGGCGCGGGACGCGCGGGACGAACGCCACCCATGCCATGCCGACGACCTCCCCTCTCGCGCTCCGGGCGACGAAGGCGGCGTGGGAGTCGCCGCGGTCGGCCCACCAGCGATCGAGATCGATGGCGAACTCGTCGACCGCCTGGTCGTCGACCCCCTCGCCGGCGGTGTCGATGCACAGGAGTCGTGCGAGGCCTGCGACGTCGGCGGTGGTCGCCCGGCTGATCAGCATGGGTGCAGTCTGGCGCGGCCCGCCGAGCTACCGCGTGCGGTTCACGCGCAGGATCTCCTCCTGGTACGGCGCGACGACGGTGGGCGACACGCGGCAGTCGAGCATGAGGAACCGGCGCTGGTCGAGGGGCTCGCGCGCCCAGGTGCCGAGCCGGTCGAGGTCGGCGAGGCTGCGCACGACGACGCCCTCCGCGCCGACGGCGGCGGCGAGCGCGGCGAAGTCGGTCTCGGGGATGCGCATGGGCTCCTCGGCGAGGCCCTGGCGCCCGTAGACGTGCACCTCGGCGCCGTAGACGGCGTCGTTCCACACGACGGCGACGCCGCGGCCGCCGGCGGTGCGCACGGCGGTCTCGAGGTCGGCGAGGGCCATGAGCCCACCGCCGTCGCCGGTGGTGAGCACGACGGTGGCGTCCGGCTGGGCCGCGGCCGCGCCGGCGACGCTGGGGAAGCCGAGCCCGATGGACTGGAAGGCGGTGCCGACCATCATCATCCGGTCGGGCGACGCCACGGGCCAGTACATGTTGGCCCAGCCGATGAAGTGGCCGCCGTCGGACACGACCACCCGGTCGGCGGGGAGCAGCGCGCCGATGCGGCTCGCGACGCCGCGCGGGTCGAGCCGGCCGTCGGCGGCGAGGCCGTCCGCGGGCCCGGTGTCGTACGTGCGGGCGGCGGCGACGCCGACGGAGTCGCGCCAGCCCGACGGCGCGGCGCCCAGGGCGCGCAGCTCGTCGAGCAGGGCGCGCGTCACGAGCGCGGCGTCCCCGCGGACGAACGAGCCCACGTGCCGGTGCGTCGCGGCCTGCGCGACGTCGACCTGGACCACTCGGGTGCCGGGGGAGAAGAGCTCTCCGAACCGCATCGTGAACTGGTTGAGCGACGCGCCCACGACGACGGCGACGTCCGCCTCGCGCACCAGCGCCATCGCGCCGTCGGCGCCGAACCCGCCGGCGACGCCGAGGTCGTACCGGCCGTCGGGGAAGACGCCACGGCCGAGCGCCGTCGTCGCCGTGAGCGCCCCGGTGGCGTCCGCGAGCTCGCCCAGCGCCGCGCTCGCGCCGGCGAGCCAGGCGCCGCGGCCCGCGAGGAGCAGGGGTCGCTCGGCCCCGGCGAGGGCGCGCGCGAGCTCGGTGATGGCGGCGGCGTCGAACGGGCCGGCGGGCGCGAGCGGCCCGGGGAGGGCGGGCTCGGGCGCCTCGGGCACGGGGCCGGCCTCGAGCGCGGCGACGTCGTAGGGGATGGCCAGCACGACGGGCACGCGGTAGGTGAGCGAGTGCTCGATCGCGATGACGGTGGTCGCGGCGGCGTCCGCGCGGCCGACGGTATAGGTGCGCGCGCCGACGGCGGCGGCCAGCGCGATCTGGTCCACGTCCCACGGGCGCGGGCCCGACGTCGGCTCGTCGCCCGCGAGGAGCACGAGCGGCACGCGGGCCTGCGCGGCCTCGGCGAGCGCCGTCAGCGTGTTGGTGAAGCCCGCGCCGTACGTGACGGTCGCGGCGGCGATGCGGCCGGAGGCCCGGAAGTAGGCGTCGGCGGCCACGACGCCGCCGGCCTCGTGCCGGACGGCGGTGAACCGGGCGGCCGCGGTGCGCTCGACGTCGTCGAGGAACCAGGCGTTGCCGTTGCCCATGACGCCGAAGACGTGGTCGACGTGCTGGGCGAGGGTGCGGGCGACATGGGCGGACACGGTGGGCACGGGGGCCTCCAGGGGAACAGTGACGGATGAGTGGTGCGGTCCGTATGTGTCCCGTGCGGTCCCGACGCCGGGTCCGACGTGCTGGCGGTGCAGCGGTGCCTGCCGGTGACCGGGCTGCCGTGCGCCCCTTTTTCGAGCGCAAGGCGGCGCGGGTCCGCCTCGACGCCGCGAGTATATCCACCGGTCGGGCGCGATCTCCGACGGGGTCTTGTGGAGGCAGAAGGTCAGGCGTAGCTTACCGTAAGTGGCTACTGACATATCCGGGTTCGCCGCCCTGGCGGACCCCACGCGGCGCGAGATCTACGAGCGCGTCGCGGCCCGGCCGTCGTCGGTCGGGGAGCTCGCCGCCGGGCTGCCCGTGAGCCGCCCGGCCGTCTCGCAGCACCTGCGCGTGCTCAAGGACGCCCGGCTGGTCGCCGACGAGGCCGTCGGCACCCGCCGCGTCTACCGCGCCGACCCCGAGGGGCTCGCGATGCTCCGCGAGTACCTGGACCTGTTCTGGCGCCGTTCGCTCGACAGCTTCGCCTCCGTCGCAGAGGAGACCTTCCATGACCACCCCCACCCGACCTGAGACCGCCCCGGTGTCCGTCTCCGTGGACGTCGCCGCCCCGGTCGAGCACGTCTTCGACGTGTTCACGCGGCAGATGCCGACCTGGTGGGCCCCGTCCCACCACCTGCTCGACGACACCGTCGACATGGACGTCGAGCTCCGGGCCGGCGGCTCCATCACGGAGGTCGACTCCGCCGGGCGCCGCTGCAGGATCGCCCGCGTGCTCGTCGTCGAGCGTCCCGCGCGGTTCGTCTTCACCTGGGACGTGTCGCCGCGCTGGGAGGTCGAGACCGACCCTGCGCGCTGCAGCGAGGTGCACGTCTCGTTCGTCGCGGTCGACGAACGCCGCAGCCGCGTCGTCCTCGAGCACCGGCACCTCGAGCGGCACGGGGAAGGCTGGGAGGGGATGCGCGACGCCGTCGGCGGCGCCGACGGCTGGGCCGTCGACCTGAGCGGGCTGCAGCAGGCGGCGGGCACGGCATGACCGGGAAAACCGTGGATCGTCGGGGCGGGTCTGCCGTAGCGTCGCGGCCGGCTCGCAGGGAGCCCCGCCGGTCGCGTACCAGGGCGGTGACTGAGAGGTGTGATGCACGATGACGGTTCCGGTGTCGGCGAGCGGGCGTGCCCGCTGCCACGAGCGCACCCACCGGAACCCGTGCAAGGAGCACCACCATGGTCGACCTGAGGATCTTCTCCGTCCGTGAGTCCCGCCATCGCATCCACAACCCGCTGACCGAGCGACAGCTCGCCGACCTCGGGGAGCGGCTCGAACTTCCCGCGGGCACGCGCTTCCTCGACCTGGCCTGCGGGTCCGGCGAGATGCTGTCCACCTGGGCGCGTGACCACGGCGTCACCGGACGGGGGGTGGACCTCAACCCCGACTTCGTCGCCGCCGCCCGGGCGCGCGCCGACGAGCTCGGCGTCGGCGACGCCGTTCGCTTCGTCGAGGTGGACGCTGCCGGCTACGTGGCCGACGAGCCCGTCGACGTCGGTGCCTGCGTGGGCGCGACCTGGATCGGCGGCGGGGTGCCCGGCACCCTGGACCTGCTGCGCAGGAGCGTCCGGCCCGGCGGGATGCTGCTGGTCGGCGAGCCGTACTGGCGCGTGATTCCGACGTCCCCCGCCGCCCTCGCGGCGTGCGGAGTGGAGTCCGCAGACGCCTACCTGGCGCTTCCCGAGCTGCTGGCGTCGTTCGGCGGCCTCGGGTACGACGTCGTCGAGATGGTCTGCGCCACCGAGGAGTCCTGGGACCGCTACATGGCGCCCCAGTGGCTGACCATGCGCCGCTGGGCGGACACCCACCCGGACGACGAGCTGCACGACGACGTCCGTCGCCTCCTGGCCACCGAGCCGCAGCAGTACGCGGCCGGCGCGCGCGTGCACTTCGGGTGGGGCGTGTTCGCGCTGATCGCCCGCTGATCAGGGCCGCGGTCGGCGGGCGGGCCCGGCC
>NZ_JBHXAW010000040.1:0-22218 GCF_042726645.1 Isoptericola sp. NPDC060257 | reverse complement strand
GGGTGCTAATTAACACCCCGCCACCGCCGTTGTACCCGATGATGCTTCCTTCCCTGGAAGCATCATCGGGTACTACGTCGGCAGGTCAGGTCAGCGCAGACCGAACGCCTTCACGACCTCCTGCGTGACGGCGTTGCCGGCATCGCACGAGGGTGACATCCGGTCACGATTCGGGCGAAGGTTCCCCGGGCGCCTTGACACCGTGACCGCGCCGGTCGTGCGATGAGAGCGAGACCGGGGCGCAAGGACGCGCCAGGCCGGTGACGCGCGCCGCGCGCACCGACCCCCCACCGGCCCGAGGGCGTAGGGGTGAGGCAGATGCGAGGAGCTCCCAGGACGTCGGCTGTCGCCGCGGTCGCGGCCGTGGCGGCGTTGGCGCTGGCCGCGTGCGGCGGCAACGGCGGTGAACCGGAGAGCAGCGGCAGCGGCGGCGCGGACGAGGTGGAGGTCTTCACCTGGTGGGCGGCCGGGTCGGAGAAGGCCGGTCTGGACGCGCTGGTCAAGGTCTTCGACGAGCAGCACCCGGACGTGACGTTCGTCAACGGGGCCGTGGCCGGCGGCGCGGGGTCGCAGGCGAAGGACCTGCTGCAGACCCGCCTGCAGGCGCAGGACCCGCCGGACACGTTCCAGGCCCATGCGGGCGCGGAGCTGCAGGACTACATCGACGCCGCGCAGATCGAGCCCGTCTCCGACCTCTACGACGAGTTCGGGCTCACCGACGTCTTCCCGCCCGACCTCATGGACCGGCTCACCGCGGACGACGGCGAGATCTACTCGATCCCGTCGAACATCCACCGCGCCAACGTGGTGTGGTCCAACCGGCAGGTGCTCACCGACGCCGGTCTCGACCCGGACGCCACGTACTCCGACCTCTCGTCGTGGATGGACGACCTGGCCACGCTGAAGAAGGCGGGCGTCACGCCGCTCGCCGTCGCGCAGGCGTGGACGCAGGTGCAGCTGCTCGAGACGGTGCTGCTGGCCGACCTGGGTGCGGAGGGCTACTCCGGGCTGTGGGACGGGTCGACCGACTGGAAGGGCCCGGAGGTCACGGCGGCGCTGGAGGACTTCGAGACCCTCATGGGCTACACGAACACCGACCGTGACGGCCTGGACTGGCCGGAGTCGCAGCAGCTCGTCATCGACGGCAAGGCCGCGTTCACCGTGATGGGCGACTGGGCGGAGGCGTCGTACGAGGAGCAGGACCAGGAGCTCGGCACCGACTACTCGGCCTTCGCCGTCCCGGGCACGGACGGCGTCTTCGACTTCCTCGCCGACTCGTTCACGCTGCCCGTGGGCGCCCCGCACCCCGACGGGGCCAAGGCGTGGCTCGAGACGGTCGGGTCGGCCGAGGGCCAGGAGGCGTTCAACAAGGCCAAGGGCTCCATCCCGGCCCGCACGGACGTCGACATGTCGACCTTCGGCGAGTACCAGCAGTCCGCGGCCGAGGCCTTCAAGAGCGACACGATCGTGTCCTCGCTGGCGCACGGGGCCGCGGTCCCGGTGGCGACGCTCACGGCCATCACGGACGCCACGAGCAAGTTCACCTCGGGGGCGTCCAACCTGGCGGCGTTCCAGTCGGAGCTGGCCGCCGCGAACGCCGGCTGAGGCGCCGATGGCCACCGCCACGCGCAGGCGGGCGGGGGTGCGCCGGGCGGTCCGCCGCGCCGGCGCTCCCCTGCTCCTGCTGCTGCCCTCGCTGATCCTGGTCGGGGTGTTCGTCTACGGCCTCATCGTGGCGAACGCCCGGCAGTCGACCACCGACAACCACACGGCCGCGCAGGCGACGGGCCAGGCACCGACGACGGGCGTGGGGCTGCGCAACTACCTCGACCTGCTGGGCAGCGAGGAGTTCCAGCACTCGCTCACCAACCTCGTGCTGTACACCGTGGTGTTCCTCGTGGGCACGATGGTCATCGGCTTCCTGTGGGCCTGGCTGCTCGACAAGCCGCTGCGTGGCGAGGGGTTCTTCCGGTCGATCTACCTGTTCCCGATGGCGGTCTCGTTCATCGCGTCGGGCGTGGTGTGGCGGTGGCTGCTCAACTCCAACCAGGACGAGCAGGCGTCCGGCCTCAACCGGCTGTTCCAGATGATCGGCCTGGACGCGCTGCAGAACAACTGGTGGAACAACGTGTCCGTGGGGATCGTCGCCATCGCGATCCCCGCGATCTGGCAGCTCTCCGGCTACGTGATGGCGCTGTTCCTCGCCGGCTTCCGCGGCATCCCCGTGGAGCTGCGCGAGGCCGCCCGGGTGGACGGCGCGAGCGAGTGGAAGCTGTACCGGCACGTGCTGTTCCCGCAGCTGTCGCCGATCGCGCTGTCCGCGCTCATCATCATCGGCCACATGTCGCTCAAGGCGTTCGACCTCATCATGTCGATCTCCAAGCCGGCGAACTACCAGACCAAGGTGCCCGCCGTGGACATGTACGTGTTCAAGTCGGCCTTCGACTACGCGAACGCGGCCGCCGTCGGCACGATCCTGCTGGTCATCGTGGCGATCGTCATCGTGCCGTACCTGGTCCACACGCATCGGCAGGACAAGCGATGACCGCCGTCGTCGAGGAGGCCGGGCGCCCTATCGACCTCGGGCGCCGCTCCGCGCCGCGCGGCCGGTTCACCGTGGGGCGCACGCTGCGCTACCTGGTGCTGCTCCTCTTCGTGCTCGTGGTGCTGGTGCCGGTGTACGTGCTGCTCGTGACCAGCTTCAAGGGGCCGGGCGACGCCGCCCCCACCCGCGCGTGGAACCTGCCGCAGGTGTGGACGACCGCCAACTGGGAGACGGCGTGGTCCACCCTCTCGCCCGCCATCGCGCGCACCGTGCAGATGGTGGTGCCGGCCGCGCTGATCTCGGCGTTCCTCGGGTCGCTCAACGGGTTCGTGCTGTCGCGGTGGCGGTTCCCCGGGGCGGACCTCGTGTTCACGCTGATCCTGTTCGGCATGTTCATCCCGTACCAGGCGGTGATGATCCCGCTGAACCAGCTGGTGCTCGGGCTGGGCGTGCCGAGCGGCGTCCCCTCGCTGATCCTGCTGCACGTCGTCTACGGCATCCCCATCACGACGCTGATCTTCCGCAACTACTACATGACAGTGCCGCAAGAGCTGGTCGAGGCGGCGCGCGTCGACGGCGCGGGGATGCTGCGCACGTACGCCTGGATCGTGCTGCCGATCTCCGTGCCGAGCTTCGTCGTCGTGCTCATCTGGCAGTTCACCTCGGCGTGGAACGACTTCCTGTTCGCCGTGTTCTTCTCCTCCAGCCAGAACGGGCCGGTCACCCTCGCGCTGAACAACCTGGCGAACGGCGCGCTGCTGCAGGACTACGGCGTCTCGATGGCGGGCGCGCTGTTCGCGTCGCTGCCCACGCTGCTCGTGTACGTGCTGCTGGGCCGGTACTTCATGGGCGGCCTGATGTCCGGGTCGGTCAAGGGCTGAGCGGACCGCGGGGGCCTGTGGACAAACGCGGTCGGGTGTCGGGAGCACCGGGCAGGCTGGGGGCATGACGACGACCACCGGCCAGGAGCCCGACGCCCCGCCCGTCGCCGCCCGCTGCTTCGGCGACGGCGACCCGCTGTACGAGGCGTACCACGACACGGAGTGGGCGGTGCCCGTGCACGGCGAGGCCGCGCTGCTGGAGCGCATCGCGCTGGAGGGGTTCCAGTCCGGCCTGTCGTGGATCACCGTGCTGCGCAAGCGCCCCGCGTTCCGGGAGGTGTTCCTCGACTTCGAGCCCGAGCGCGTCGCCACCCTCGGCGAGGACGACGTCGAGCGGCTCCTCGGCGACGCCCGGATCATCCGCAACCGGCAGAAGATCGAGGCCACGATCGGCAACGCGCGCGCCGTGCTCGCCCTGCACGACGCCGGCCGCACGCTCGACGAGCTGTTCTGGTCGTTCGCTCCCCCGCCCCGCGAGCGCCGGCTCGGCGCCTGGGACACCGTGCCGGCCAGCACTCCCGAGTCGGTGGCCCTCGCCAAGGCGCTGAAGAAGGAAGGCTTCCGCTTCTTCGGCCCGACGACGGCGTACGCGGCCATGCAGGCCTGCGGGCTCGTGGACGACCACCTCGCGACGTGCCCGGTGGTCACCGGCCGCCGGTCAGCGGCGGGCGGCGCGGCGTAGGGCGGCGAAGGCCCCCGTCGACCACAGCGCGAGCGCGACGAGAGCCGGCTGGAAGAACAGCCGGACGAACCGCTTGGCGTCGGTGTCGAGGCCGAACCCGTCCTTCCGTTCGAGCCACTGGCCGACGTTCCCGGGAAAGATCACGACGAAGAACGCCGCGACGACCAGCCCGACCGCGACCTTCCACCGGGAGAGCGCGACGAGCGACCCGCCCAGCACGATCTCCACGACCCCGGACGCGAGGACGGTGACGTCCTCGTCGACCGGGAACCAGGCGGGGACCTGGGCACGGAACTCCTCGCGGGCGACCGTGAGGTGGGTGATCCCGGCACCGGCGAGCGCCACACCGAGCGTGACCCTCCCGATCCGGCGAGGTATCGACGTCGGCTCCGGTCGCACGAGCTCCTGCAGGTCCATCCGGCGATGCTCGCAGCAGCGCGGGAACGACGCACCCGCGCGACCGGCCGGGCCGCCGTCGACGGGCGGCCGGCCGCGCCACCTGGTCCACTGTCCGCATGACCGGGTTCTGGTGGGGTCTGCTGGGCAGCTCGTCGCTGCTGATCGGTGCGGCCCTCGTCCTGTGGCGGACGCCGAGCCGTCGGCTCACGGGCCTCATCATGGCGTTCGGCGCGGGGGTGCTCATCAGCGCGGTGGCGTACGACCTGGTCGAGGACGCCTCGCGCGCGGCGAGCGGCTGGGTGCTGCTCGCGGGCCTGGCCGCCGGGGCGCTGACGTTCTTCGTCGGCGACCTGCTCATCGACCGGCGCGGCGGCCAGGACCGCAAGCGGTCCACGGGCGCGCAGTCGGCGGGGTCGGGCGGCGCGATCGCACTGGGCACGGTGCTGGACGGCATCCCCGAGTCCGTGGTGCTGGGCTCGACCCTGGTCGGGGGTGGCGGGGTGAGCGTCGCGGTGCTCGCCGCCGTGTTCATCTCCAACCTGCCCGAGGCGATGTCCGCGACCGTGGGACTACGGCAGGCGGGCACGTCCACCGCGCGGCTGGCGCTGCTCTGGGGCGGCACCACCCTGGTGTCCGCCGTCGCGGCCGGGGTGGGGTACGCCGCGCTGGGCAGCGCGGACCCGGTGACCATCGCCGTCGTGCAGGCCTTCGCCGCCGGCGCCCTGCTGACCATGCTGGTGGACACGATGATCCCCGAGGCCACCGAGTTCGGCGGCCCGGTCACCGGGCTCGTCACCGTGCTCGGGTTCGCGACCGCCTTCGGGCTGTCGGCGCTGGGCTAGGGTCGGGGCCGATGATCGCCCTCGCTGCGCACCGCCCGGAGTTCGCCGACGAGTTCCGCGCCGAGGCCGCGCGGCTCCGGGGCACCCTGGGCGACCGGGTGACGGCGGTCGAGCACATCGGCAGCACCGCGGTGCCCGGGCTGGTCGCGAAGCCGATCCTCGACCTGGCAGCCCGCGCGGCACCCGGCGTCGACCCGTTCGGGCTGGGCGACGACGTCGCACCCCTCGCCTACTGGCGGATCGCGCACGGCCCGAGGAACCACGGCGTCTACGTGCGGGAGCGCGACGGCGCGCGCACCCACATCCTGCACGTCTTCGCCGACGACGTCTGGGACACGTGCCCGCAGCGGCTGTTCCGCGACCGGCTGCTCCACGACGCGACGGCGCGGCGCCGGTACGGCGAGCTCAAGACGCGCCTCGCGGCCGAGCTCACCGACGGCCGGGAGTACACCGCCGGCAAGCGCGCGCTCGTCGAGGAGCTGCTCAACGCCGAGCGCGCGGCCCGCGGGCTGCCGCCGACGACGGCCTGGGACAAGTAGGCCCGGCCGCCGCCGGAGGTCCGCCCGTGCGTCAGACCGCGGCCCGGTCCGCCTCCTCGACGGCGGCGACCTGCTGCTGCACCTCCCGGACACGGGCGACGTCGAGCTTCTCGGAGCGGTCGAAGCGGTACACGCCGTTCTGCTCCTGGAACACGTCGGTGAGCTGGGTGTAGCAGTAGCCGAACATCAGCGGGTCGCCGAGCAGCACGTCGGTCAGGCCGCGGAACCGGGCGTGGAACCCCTCCTCGTCGGGGACGCGCTGGCCGTAGCCCCACGACTCGGCGGTGTCGTTCCCCGCCGCGGCGGCCGCCGCCTCCGGGTTCCACCAGATGCCGCCGTACTCGGAGACGAAGTACGGCTGGCCCCGGTACGGGAGCGACATCGCCACGTCGTCGCGCCGGTTCTCGTACGGCGCGCCGTCGGCCAACCCCGCCATCTGACGGGCGAACGCCGCCGGGTCCTGCTCGTAGCTGTGCGAGTCCCACACGTCGGTCTCGAGCACGCGGTGCGCGTACCCGCTGGCGTCGATCACCGGGCGCGACGGGTCAGCGAGCTTGGTGGCGAGGAACATGCCGCGGGTGACGTCGTCGAGCACGGTCATCCGGTCGTGCAGGTCCTGGTGCGTCTCGTTGAGCGGGCACCAGCCGATGATCGACGGGTGCGAGTGGTCCCGCTCCAGCACCTCGAGCCACTGGGTCGTGAACGACGCGGTGGGCTGCTGGTTGTGACCGACGGTGCCCTGCCCGCTCACGCCCCAGTCGCCGAACTCGCCCCACACGAGGTAGCCGAGCCGGTCCGCGTGGAACAGGAACCGCTCCTCGAAGACCTTCTGGTGCAGGCGCGCGCCGTTGAAGCCGGCCTGCATCCCGAGCTCGATGTCGCGCACGAGCGCGGCGTCCGACGGCGCCGTCATCAGCGACTCGGGCCAGTACCCCTGGTCGAGCACCAGCCGCTGGAAGACGGCTCGGCCGTTGATCCGCACGGCCTGGCCGTCGATCGCGACGGACCTCAGGCCCGCGTAGGAGTCGACGGCGTCGACGAGCGCGCCGTCGCCGTCGCGCAGCTCCACGCGCAGGCCGTACAGGTGCGGGTCCCCCGGGCCCCACAGGCGCACGCGGCCCTCGGGGACGACGACGCGCAGCGCGGGCGCGAGGTCGACGTCGGCGCGCGCGGTCTCGGACGCCACGACACCGTCGGCGTCGGTGAGCGTCGCGATGACGGTGTGGCCGGGGCGGTTCGCGGTGAGCGGCAGCACGACGTCGAACGCGCTGCTCGCCACGTGCGGCGTGACGCGCGGACGGCGCAGGTGGGCGCCCGGCACGGGCTCCAGCCACACCGTCTGCCAGATGCCGGTGGTGCGCGTGTACTGGCAGTGCGTGTTCGCGTACCAGGTGGCCTGCTTGCCGCGGGCCTGCCGGGCCTCGCGCGGGTCGCGGGCCCGCACGACGACGGTCACGGTGTCGCCGGGCGCCGCCACGCCGTGCAGGTCGGCCGTGAAGGGCGAGAACCCGCCGCGGTGACGCACCACCTCGGTGCCGTCCACCCACACGGTGGTGTCGTGGTCGACGGCGCCGAAGTGCAGCAGCACGTGCGTGTCGTCGCCGGCGACGGCGGCCCACTCGGCCGGGACGGTCACCTCGCGGCGGTACCAGACCGCCTCGAGAAAGTCGGTGTCCCCGATCCCGGACAGCTCCGACTCGGGCGCGAACGGCACGGTGATGGTGCCGGCGAGCCCGCGGTCGCGCAGACCGCGTTCCAGTCCCGAGTCGCCGCGGTCCAGCTCGAACTGCCACGTGCCGTTGAGGTTGAGCCAGCGCTCGCGCACCACCTGCGGGCGCGGGTACTCCGGTCGCGGCACGGCGGTGCCCGGGTGGGCGGAGGGCGGGTCGAGGTGGGTGAGGTGGTCTGCCATGGCGGCTGCTCCGTCGCGGTCGGCGTGGTCGATGGTCCGGGCTGATTCAACCTCCGTGATCCGAAAAACGCAACGTTGTACCACCCGGCGTCTGCGACATGGCGCCGTCAGCCCTGTCGACGGGAGCTCTCACGGACGAGCAACCGGTGGGGCACGACGACGTCCTCGGGCGCCCCTCCGGTGCGCTCCACCTGCGCCACCAGGCGGCCGACGGCGGCCTCCGCGACCCCTCGCACGTCCGGCGCGATCGTCGTGAGACCCGGGTTGGCGTAGCGGCCGTCCTCGGTGTTGTCCCAGCCCACCACGCCGACGTCCTCCGGCACCCGGACGCCGTTCGTGCGAAGCGCGTGCATCGCCCCGAGCGCGAGCAGGTCGTTGCCGCACACGAGGCCGTCGATCTCGCCCGCACGGGGCAGCACGTCCTCGACGGCGCGCGCTCCGGACCGTCGGCTGTAGTCCGCCACCGGGAGCAGCCAGGGAGGCCGCACCTCGAGCCCGGCCGCGCGCAGCTCCTCGACGAACCCGCGCTGGCGGGGGGCTCCCGACCGCTCCGGCACGTCGGGTTCCGCGCCCAGGAAGGCGAGCCGGCGACGCCCGGTCCCGAGCAGGTGGCGCGTGGCCTCCCGCGCGGCGGCGACGTTGTCGATGCTCACGTGGTCGGTGGTCAGCGCCCCGCCGGGGTGCCAGGGCCGCTCGCCGAGCAGCACCATCGGCGTACTGCCGCGCAGCTCGTCGACGTCGTCGAGGCTGAGGTCGAGCGGGCTGAACACGATGCCGTCGATGAGACGCACGTCGAAGCCGCGCGCCACGAGGCGCTCGGCCTCCGGGACCCCGCGGGTCTCGTCGATCAGCACCCGGTAGCCCCGCGCCGCCGCCACCTCGATCGTCTCGTGAGCGAGGGTCGAGAAGTAGGGCGAGTCGATCTGCGGCACCGCCAGCGCGAGGATCCCGGTGCGCCCCTGGCGCAGCTGACGGCCGGCGAGGTTGGGCCTGTAGCCGAGGTCGGCGATGACCCGTTCGACCCGTCCGCGGGTCGCCGCGCCGACCCGGCCCGTGCCGTTCACGACGTTCGAGACCGTCTTCCACGACACCCCTGCGGCCGCCGCGACGTCCTTGACCCCCGGCGGCTTCGTCGTCGTGACGGCCGGGCTCCCCGTGCTCGTCGTGCCGTCGTCGTCCACTCGTCCTCCTCGCCGTCGGTCCCGGACCGGGTCCGACGCAAACGGCGCGCCACCCCTTGACGAGAGGTGCCGCGGTAGTTCATCGTGATCCAACGTTAGATCGCAACGTTGCACCAATGCTCGACCATGACGTGTCAGCAGACGCTGTGTCGACGACGACTCAGAAAGACGGACCACGTGACAGTGACCGGTGAGACGGCTCCGGCGGCCCCCTCCGCCGCACCCACCCGTGCCAGCAACCCACGAAGCGCCCGATCCCGTCGCCGTGAGGCGGGTGCGGGGTTCGCGTTCTTGTCGCCGTGGTTGGTGGGTTTTGTGGTGCTGACGGCGTTCCCGATGGTGGCGTCGTTGTATCTGGCGTTCACGGACTATGACTTGTTCAGGCCGCCGTCGTGGGTGGGGTTGGAGAACTTCACGAAGCTGTTCGAGGACCCCAGGTTCTGGACGTCGGCGAAGGTGACGGCGATCTATGTGCTGGTCGGCACGCCGATCAAGCTCGCCGCTGCCCTGTTGGTCGCGATGGTGCTGAACATGAAGCACCGGGGTCAGGGCGCGTACCGGTCGATCTTCTACGCCCCGTCGCTGATCGGCGCGAGCGTGTCGATCGCGATCGTGTGGAAGGCGATGTTCATCGATGACGGCATCGTGGACCGGATCCAGCAGCTGTTCGGGCTGCCGGCCGGGGGGTGGGTGGGTGACCCGTCCAAGACGATGCCGATGTTCGTGCTGCTCGCGGTGTGGACGTTCGGCGCCCCGATGGTCATCTTCCTCGCCGGGCTGAAGCAGATCCCCGCGGAGCTGTACGAGGCCGCGTCCGTGGACGGCGCGGGCCCGGTGCGCAAGTTCTGGCGGATCACGATCCCGATGCTGTCCCCGGTGCTGTTCTTCAACCTGCTGCTGGAGACCATCGGCGCGTTCCAGGTCTTCGGGTCCGCGTTCATCATCTCCGGCGGCACGGGCGGCCCGGCGGACTCGACCCTGTTCTACACGCTGTACCTGTACATCAAGGGCTTCGCCCAGTTCGACATGGGGTACGCCTCGGCCATGGCCTGGGTCCTGGTCGTCGTGGTCGGTGTGATCACCGCGATCCTGTTCAAGACCTCCAACGCCTGGGTCCACTACTCCGGAGACAACCGATGAGCGCGCACATCACGACACCGCCGCTGTCGAACCAGGCGGCCGCCACAGGAATCGCCACCGGGGACGGGTCGTCCCGCCCGGCCGGCCCGATCGACACCTCGCTGCGCAAGGCGGCCAAGCGGCGCAAGGGGGTCCGGTCGCTCGGGTTCCACGCCTTCATGGTCATCTGCACGATCGTGGTGCTCTACCCCGCGGCGTGGATGCTGATGAGTTCGTTCAAGCCGTCCAACGAGATCATCGGGAACATCAGCCTGTGGTCGGACAACCTGTCGCTGTCCAACTTCGCGACCGCGTTGTCCGGGATCGGCGGGGTCGGGTTCTGGACCTTCTTCGGCAACTCCATGATCCTGGCCGTCGCCTCCGTGGTCGGGGTGGTGCTGTCCTCCACCGTCGCGGCCTACGCGTTCGCGCGGATCGACTTCCCCGGCCGGGGCATCTTCTTCGCGATCATGATCGGCACCCTGCTGCTGCCGTTCCACGTCGTGATCATCCCGCAATACATCATGTTCAACGAGCTCGGCATGGTGAACACCTTCATCCCGCTGCTGGCACCGAAGTTCCTCGCCGGCGAAGCGTTCTTCGTGTTCCTCATGGTCCAGTTCATGCGCAACCTGCCCCGCGAGCTCGACGAGGCCGCCCGCATCGACGGCGCCGGCCACGGCCGCATCTTCGGCTCCATCATGCTGCCCCTGATGCGCCCCGCGATCATCACCAGCTCGATCTTCGCGTTCATCTGGTCCTGGAACGACTTCCTCGGACCCCTGCTCTACCTCAAGAAGCCCGACCTCTACCCCCTGCCCATCGCGCTACGCCTCTACGTCGACCAGACATCCGTGTCCGACTACGGCGCCCAGATGGCCATGGCCGTCCTCGCCCTGCTACCCGTGATGATCTTCTTCATCCTCTTCCAGCGCTACATCGTCGACGGCGTCGCCACCCAAGGCCTCAAGGGCTGAGGATGGTGGACGGCACGACGACGGAAGGGGTGGCCATGGCGGCAGGGGGCCGGCGAGAGCGAGGTCGCGACCGGCGGCGGAAGACCGCCGCCGGGGGTGAGACCAAGACGGGAGCCGCGCTGGCGCTGTTCGCCGAGGTGGTGCTGGCCGGTGTGCTCGTCGCGGTGGGCAGCCTGCTGCTGGTCACCGCCGTACCCTCCCTGGCGGCGGGCGTGGCGCACGTCCGCCGCCAGGTGACCGGCCACGACGTCGGCGTGAGCCGGTTCGTCCGCGACTGGTGGGCCGCGGTCCGGGCGCTGTGGCCGCTCGGCGTCGCCGCCGTCGGCGTCGCCCTGCTGCTGGCCCTCGACTGGCAGCTCGCGCGGGCGGACGTGCTGCCCGGCGCGAGCGTCGTCGCGGTGGTGGTCGCCGTCGCCGCGGCCGCCGTCGTCGCGGTGCTGGCCCGTGCGGCCGGCGCCTGGGCCGAGTCCACCGGCGGGCAGTACGCCGGGGCCCGCACCGCGCGGCAGGCGCTGGCCGTGGGCGTGCAACGCACGCAGGACGACCTGACCGGCTCCGTGCTGGTCGCCGTGGCGGCCGCCCTGTGCGTCGTCTTCGTGTGGATGCTGCCGCCGCTCGTGCTGGTGGTGGGGGGCCTGCTGGCCCTGGCCGTGGTGGGCGTGGAGGCCCGCCGCGGCGGCCGCGCCGACGTCTGACCCGCTCGCGCCCGCCGGGCGCGCCGGCACCCGCATGTGTCGCGCGCGCCCGACGGACGGTGTCCGATCCCGAGTTGCAACGATGCAGGAAGGAACATGCCATGCGAACGACCAGAACCACCGTGGGAGCCGTCGCCGCGCTGACGGCGGGCGTGCTCGCCGTCAGCGGCGTGCCGGCCGCCGCCCAGCCCGCCCCGTCGGGGGGCGCCGGGGGGACCGGGGGAGTGCAGCTGGAGCACCTCGACCGGGGGCTGGTCGCGGCCTCGACGAGCGAGGGCGTCTTCCTGTCCTGGCGGCTGCTGGGTGACGAGGTCACCGGCCACACCGACACCGGGATGGCCGGGCCGGGCTTCGCCGTCTTCCGCGACGGGAAGCGGGTCGCCACGGTCACGGACTCCACCAACTACGTCGACACCGAGGGGACCGCGGCCTCGCGCTACGCCGTCGCGCCGGTGACCCAGGACAAGCACGGCAGAGAGCGCGTCGGCACGCGCAGCGCCGCCGTCACCGCCTGGTCGGACGACCACCTCGACATCCCGCTGAACAAGCCCGCCGACGACGTCACGCCGCTGGGCGAGCCGATCACCTACTCGGCCAACGACGCGTCCGTGGCCGACCTGGACGGCGACGGCGCGCTGGAGATCGTCGTCAAGTGGTACCCGTCGCGCGCCAAGGACGTGTCGCAGAAGGGGTACACGGGCAACACGTACTTCGACGCGTACGAGCTGGACGGCACGCAGCTGTGGCGCATCGACATGGGCGTGAACGTCCGCTCGGGCGCGCATTACACGCAGTTCCCGGTGTACGACTTCGACGGCGACGGGACCGCCGAGGTCATGATGAAGACCGCGCCCGGGACCAAGGTCACGACCTACCGCCACGGGAAGCCGGCGAACGAGCGCTACGTGCCGATCGCGAAGGCGGACCGCAAGGCCGGCGTCACGGACGACTCCGACTTCCGCTGGAGCGCCGCGGACTACGCCGACCACCTCGTGGAGCTGTTCCAGGGCTGGGCGGCCGAGCCCGAGGTCGTGAGCGGCCAGTGGCCAGCGACGATCGAGGCGGCGCTCGGCATCGAGCCGCGCTACGACTACCCGCTGTCCGAGGCGGACGCGCGCGAGCTCGTCGACTACTACGTCGACGAGTGGGCACCCGCCCGCTCCGACCGCAACGACCTGCGCACGTTCGACGGCTTCGTCCTCACCGGTCCGGAGTACCTCACCGTCTTCGACGGCCGCTCCGGCAAGCCCCTGGACACCGTGGACTACGAGCCCGGCCGCACCGACGACGGGCTGCGCTGGGGCGACTACGAGTGGACCCGGATCGAGCCGGGCAACCGCGTCGACCGGTTCCTGTCCGGGGTCGCGTACCTCGACGGCGAGCACCCGTCGGCGATCTTCGCCCGCGGGTACTACACGCGTGCCGCGATCGTGGCCTACGACTGGGACGGCCGGAAGATCAGCACCCGCTGGACCGCCGACTCCGGCTTCAAGCCGATGAACAACCCGTTCCTGGACAGCGAGAACAAGGGCGTCCAGCCCGACCCGGACCAGCCGCTCACCCAGCTGTGGGGGCAGGGGTTCCACTCCCTGTCCGCGGCGGACGTGGACGGCGACGGGAAGCAGGAGATCGTCTACGGGTCGGCGACGCTCGACGACGACGGCACGCTGCTGTACTCGTCGTCCGACACCCTCCCGGAGGGGTCGTCGAACCCGGGCGCGACGGCGAACCTCGGCCACGGCGACGCGATGCACGTCACCGACATCGACCCGGCCCGCCCGGGCCTGGAGATCTGGACCTGCCACGAGGGCGGGGCGGGCGTGCCCTACGGCTCGGTGCTGCGCGACGCCGCCACCGGCGAGGCGATCTTCGGCGCGTTCTCCGGCAAGGACACGGGGCGCTGCCTGACCGGCGACGTCGACCCCACCCCCGGCATCGAGGTCTGGGCGTCCATGCCCGACGGCACCGACGCGTCCGGGCTGCTCAGCGCCACGGGGGAGCAGCTGCGCGCCACCACGCCGGGCACCAACCAGACGGTGCGCTGGGCCGCAGACGGCACCACGCAGATCGTCACGGGCTCGCGCGAGCAGACCCCGCAGATCGTGGACGGCGACGGCACCGTGCGCCGCACGCTGGACGGCACGCTGACGAACAACGACACCAAGGGCAACCCGTCGCTCGTCGCCGACGTGCTGGGCGACTGGCGCGAGGAGGTGCTGGTGCGCACCGCGGACTCGTCCGCGCTGCGGGTCTACACCTCCACCGAGGTGAGCACCACGACGATGTACACCCTGCTGCACGACCCGCAGTACCGGGCCGAGGTGGCCCGGCAGCAGACCACCTACAACCAGCCGTCGTACCCGGGGTTCTACCTGGCCTCCGACACTGACTGGTCGCAGGTGCCCGTCCCGTCGCTGAGGTAGTCCGTCTCCTGCTGAGGTAGTTCCTTTCTCGCCGAGGTAGTGGACCAGACCGCTACCTCGGCGAGATTCGAACCACTTCGGCGAGGCCCGTACCACCTCGGCAGAGAGAAGCACTCATGAAGGTCACGATCCTCGGCGCCGGCGCGATCGCCGGCGCGCACGTCGATGCCGTCCGCGCCCTCGCCGCGCACGGCGGCCCGGACGGCGTCGAGGTCGCGCACGTCGTCGACGTCGACGCCGGCCGCGCCGCCGCGTTCGCGGCCGAGCACGACGTGCCGCACCACGGCACCGACCTGCAGGCGCTGCTCGACGCCGGCGAGGTCGACGTCGTGCACGTCTGCACGCCGCCGTCGGTGCACCTGGGCGCCGCCGTGGCGGCGCTGCGGTCCGGCGCGCATGTCGTCGTGGAGAAGCCGGCGGTGCTGTCGCTGGCGGAGGCCGACGCCCTGGCGGCGGCGGAGCGGCAGGCGATCGACGCCGGCCTGCCGGGGCGGTTCACCCAGATCGTGCAGCACCGGTTCGGCGCGGGGATCCAGCGGCTGCGCCGGCTGCTCGACGACGGGACGCTCGGGCCCGCGTACGTGGCGCAGTGCGACACCCTCTGGTTCCGCACCCCGGACTACTTCGCCGTCCCGTGGCGGGGCCGCTTCGACACCGAGGGCGGCGGCACCACCATGGGCCACGGCATCCACCAGTTCGACCTGCTCCTGGCGGTGCTCGGCCCGTGGACCGAGGTGCGGGCGATGGCCGGCCGGCTCGCCCGGCACACCGACACCGAGGACGTCTCGACGGCGCTGGTGCGGTTCGCGAGCGGCACGATGGCGACGATCACGAACTCCGCCATCTCCCCCCGCCAGACGTCGCGCCTGCGCTTCGACACCGAGGCCGCGACCGTCGAGCTGGAGCACCTGTACGGGTACGACGACACGAGCTGGACAGTGACCCCCGTGGCCGGTCGGGACGACGTCGCCGAGGCGTGGGCGGCCGACGTCGCGGCGTCGGCAACCTCCGTCGACGGCGGCGCGAGCGGCCACCTGGCGCAGCTCGTGCCCACCTACCGGGCGCTGGCCGCCGGGCAGACACCGCCGGTCACCGTGGCGGACACCCGGGCCACGCTCGAGCTGGCGGCGGCGATCTACAAGTCCGCCTTCACGGACGCCACGGTCCGCGCCGGCGAGATCGTCGAGGGCGACCCGTTCCACGCCTCCATGGCCGGCACCGGCACCCCCTGGCCGCCCGTGAGCTGACCCCGTGAGGGTCGTGGCAGCGCCCGCACCATCTCCTGGACGTGACGGCTGACACGCCCTGAGACGGGTTTGACCCGGGCGTCCGGCCCGCTGTTAACGTGACCACGCTCACACGAGCCCGGGGCACCCGCCCCGGCCCGACGTCACGACGAAGTGGGGACGGATGCGACAGGTCACGAGACGGGAGCTCCTCGGCTGGGGGCTCGCCGGGGGAGCGTCGGCGCTGCTCGCCGGGTGCGCGACGCCCGGCACCACGTCGGTCAACGCCCAGCCGGTGGTGCCGGCGGCGGCGGGGGAGAAGGTCACGCTCACGTACTGGGCCTGGCTCAAGGACCTGCAGAAGGTCGCCGACATCTGGAACGCGAAGAACCCGGACGTCCAGGTGCAGGTCTCCTGGATCCCCGGCGGCAACGACGGCGGGTACCAGAAGATGTACTCCGCCCTCGCGGCGGGCGGCGGGCCCGACCTGGCGCAGGTGGAGATGCGCACCGTGCCGGAGTTCATGCTCGTCAACGGGCTCGTCGACCTGGAGCGGTACGGCGTCTCCGAGCACGCGGACAAGTTCGACGAGACGCTGTGGAGCCAGGTGAGCTTCGCCGGCGGCGTCTACGGCATCCCGCAGGACTCCGGCCCGGTGGGCATGTACTACCGGCCCGACCTGTACGAGCAGGTGGGCGCCGACGTCCCCACCACGTGGACCGAGTGGGCGGAGGTCGCCCCCGCGTTCCGCGAGATCGACGCGTACATCGACTCCTTCCCGCTCGACGACACGTCCGTGTTCACCGCGCACGCCATGCAGGCCGGGGCCACGTGGCTCCGCAGCGCCGAGGACGGCTGGGTCATCGACATGGCCGGGGAGGTCACGCTCGACGTCGCGCGCTTCTTCGACCAGGTCATCGACGACGGCCTGGTGACCACGGCCGCCAACCCGTACACGCCCGGCTGGTACGCCGCCGCGGCGCACGACCAGATCGCGTCGCTCGTGAGCGCGAGCTGGGGCGACGCGCTGCTGCAGAGCGTGAGCGGCGCGGAGGGCAAGTGGCGCGTGGCGCCCGCCCCGCGCTGGGACCACGGCTTCGGGTCGTCGTTCATCGGCGGCTCGACGTCGGCGGTGCTCGCGAACAGCCGGCACCCGAAGGAGGCGATGGAGTTCGCCGTCTGGATGAACACCGACCCGGAGGGCATCGACGCGATGATCAAGTACTCCGGCATCGGGTGGTCGCCGGCCCGCGACTACATCGGGGCGGCGCGCGAGGAGCCGAGCGAGTTCTTCGGCGGCCAGCGCTACAACACCGAGGTCTTCCAGCCGGCCACGCAGGACCAGAACCCCGACTGGCAGTGGTGGCCCATCACGCAGCAGACGTTCAACATCCTGGGCGACGGGTTCCGGCGCAAGGCCACGGGCGGCACGCTCGTCGACGCCGTCGTCGCCGCCGAGGACCGGACCATCGAGGTGTTCCGGCAGAAGGGCCTGACGATCCGGAGGGCAGAGCGATGACCGCGAAGAAGGCGAGCACCGCCGTCGGGCGCGCGCCCTGGATCCTGGTGGGTCCGTTCCTGCTGCTGTTCCTGCTGACGTTCGTGCTGCCGATCATCGTGGCGATCGGGCAGAGCTTCACCACCGTCACCCGCGCCGGGCTGTTCGGCGAGCAGGGCGTCACCACCGGGTTCGCCTGGTTCGAGAACTACCGGATCGCGCTGGAGGACGGGAACTTCGTCGCATCGATCTGGCGGATGCTGCTGTTCGGCGTCGTGCAGGTGCCGGTGATGATCGTCGCCGCGACGGTGCTGGCCCTGCTGCTCGAGTCGGCCTCGGCGCGCTGGCCCGGTTTCTTCCGCGCCACGTACTTCATGCCGTACGGCATCCCGGGCGTCATCGCGACCATCCTCTGGTCGTTCCTCTACGTGCCCGGCCTGAGCCCGATCATCGACCTCACCGAGACGCTGTTCGGGTTCACGCCCGACTTCCTCGGCGCCGGGACGGTGCTGTGGTCGATCGCGAACATCGTCACCTGGACGTACGCGGGCTACAACATGCTCATCATCGTGGCCCAGCTCAAGGCCATCCCGCCGGAGATGTACGAGGCGGCACGGGTGGACGGCGCCGGGCCGTGGCGCACGGCGTGGAGCATCCAGCTGCCGCTGATCCGCCCCGCCCTGGTGCTCACCACCGTGTTCTCGATCATCGGCACGCTGCAGCTCTTCGCCGAGCCGCAGCTCCTCATGACCGTCTCGCCGGCGATCGACTCGCAGTACACGCCCAACCTGTCGGCGTACACGACCGCCTTCGCCTACAACGACTACAACGTCGCCGCCGCCCAGTCCGTGCTCATCGCGCTCGTGGCGTTCGCGCTGTCCTTCCTCTTCCTGAGGCTGACGAACAGGAGCTCGCGATGACCGCCGCCGTCTCCACCGCGCCGCAGCGCACCGACCCGACGGACGTCCCCGCCGCGACCCCCGGCGGTCGTCGTCGTCGCCCGGCGACGACGATCCTCGTCACCGCGATCCTCGCCGTCGTCGCGATCTACTTCCTCGTGCCCGTCTACTGGGTGGTCGTCGCCGCCTCGAAGACGACGGACGACCTCTTCGGCACGAACGGCTTCTGGTTCGGCAACTCCTTCGCGCTGTTCGACAACCTCGCCGCCGTGCTCACCTACGGGAACGGCGTCTTCATCCGCTGGTTCGCCAACTCGGTGCTGTACGCCGGGATGGGCGGCCTGATCGCCACCTACCTGGCGGCGGCAGGCGGGTACGCCCTGGCCAAGTACCAGTTCCGGGGCCGCAACCTCATCTTCGGGCTCGTGCTCGGCGGGGTGCTCGTGCCCGGCACGGCCACCGCCCTGCCGCTGTTCCTGCTGTTCAGCCAGCTCGGGCTCGCCAACACGTACTGGAGCGTGCTGATCCCGTCGCTGGTGTCGCCGTTCGGGTTCTTCCTGTGCCGCATCTACGCGGACGCCACCGTGGACACCTCCCTCGTCGAGGCCGCCCGCATCGACGGCGCGGGGGAGTTGCGCATCTTCCACACCCTGGGGCTGCGGATCATGACGCCGGCGCTCGTGACGGTGTTCCTCTTCCAGATCGTCGGCATCTGGAACAACTACTTCCTGCCGCTCGTGATGCTGAGCGACCAGGACCTCTACCCGATCACCCTCGGGCTCAACAACTGGAACAGCCAGACCGACCGGCTGCCCGAGTTCTACGAGCTCACCACCGGGGGCGTGCTGCTCTCGGTCATCCCGCTCGCCGTCGCCATGATCGTGCTGCAACGGTTCTGGCGCGGCGGCCTGACGGAAGGCGCCGTGAAGGCATGATCGCCGCATGACCCTGCTCTCCCCGCTCCCGCACGAGTCCACCGCGCCCTGGTCCGGGCGCGTCGAGCCGCCGCGGTCCGCGCCCGCCGGGGACGCCCCCCGCCTCTCTCTCGACGGCACGTGGGACTTCCGCCTCCTGGCGGGCGTGCCCGGCACGCCGGGCGCCCACGGAGTCCTGCCGGACGGCGAAGGGGCCGCGGACTTCGCGCGGCCCGGCTATGCGACGTCCGCGGACGCCGGGTGGGGCGAGCTCGCCGTGCCCGCGCACTGGGTCCTCGAGGGCGGCGGCGCGCACGGCCTCCCGATCTACACCAACGTGCAGTTCCCGTTCCCGGTGGATCCGCCGCACGTGCCGGACGAGAACCCGACCGGCGACTACCGCCGCGAGGTCGACGTGCCGACGTCGTGGACCGAGGGCGGGCGCGTGCTGCTGCGGTTCGACGGCGTCGAGTCGTTCTTCACGGTGTGGGTGAACGGCGAGGAGGTGGGCTCGGCGTCCGGCAGCCGGCTCGCCCACGAGTACGACGTCACCGACGCGGTGCGCCCGGGCACGAACACCGTGGCCGTGCGCGTGGTGCAGTGGTCGGCCGCGAGCTACCTCGAGGACCAGGACCAGTGGTGGCTGCCCGGCATCTTCCGCGACGTCACCCTGCTGCACCGCCCCGTGGGTGCGCTCGACGACGTCTGGCTGGACGCGGACTACGACCCCGCGTCGTCGGAGGGCATCCTCGTCCCGGAGGTGCGGGCGGACGCCGCCGCGTTCCCCGTACGGCTGCGGGTGCCCGAGCTCGGGGTCGACGTCGCGTGGGCGGCTCCCGAGGACGTCGCGCCCGTCTCCGTGGGCGCCGTCGAGCCGTGGTCGGCGGAGGAGCCGAACCTGTACGACGTGACGGTCGCGTCGGAGGGCGAGACGGTGTCGCTGCGCGTCGGGTTCCGGCGGGTGGAGATCGTGGGCGACCTGCTGCTCGTCAACGGTCGCCGGGTCGTGTTCTCCGGGATGAACCGGCACGAGACGCACCCCGACCGCGGGCGCGTCTTCGACGAGGAGCACGCCCGCGCCGACCTCGCGCGGATGAAGCAGCACAACGTCAACGCCATCCGCACCAGCCACTACCCGCCGCACCCGCGCGTCCTGGACCTGGCCGACGAGCTGGGCCTGTGGGTGATCCTCGAGACCGACCTGGAGACGCACGGTTTCGAGGCCGGCGGCTGGGTGGGCAACCCCAGCGACGACCCGCGCTGGCGCGAGGCGTACCTGGACCGCGTGCGGCGCACCGTGGAGCGCGACAAGAACCACGCGAGCATCGTGCTGTGGTCGCTCGGCAACGAGTCCGGCACGGGCAGCAACCTCGCCGCGATGGCGGAGTGGGTGCACCACCGCGACCCGTCGCGGCCCGTGCACTACGAGGGCGACTACGCCGGCGAGTACACCGACGTCTACTCGCGGATGTACTCGACGGTGCCGGAGACGGCGTCGATCGGTGGCGACGACCTGTCGCCCGTGCTCGGCTGCAGCATCGGCGACTCCGCCCGGCAGCGGTCCAAGCCGTTCCTGCTGTGCGAGTACGCGCACGCCATGGGCAACGGCCCGGGCGCGCTCGACCAGTACCGCGCGCTCGTCGACACCCACCCGCGGCTGCACGGCGGGTTCGTCTGGGAGTGGCGCGACCACGGCCTGCGCACCACCACCCCCGACGGCGTCGAGTACTTCGCGTACGGCGGCGACTTCGGCGAGGTGGTGCACGACGGGAACTTCGTCATGGACGGCATGGTGCTGTCCGACGACACCCCGAGCCCCGGGCTGGTGGAGTTCTGGCACGTCGAGCGGCCGGTCGTCGTGCGGCCGTCCGGCGGTCCGGCGTCGGGGGCCGTCGAGGTCTGGAACCGCCGTCACACCGCGGACACCGCCGATCTCGTGCTGCGCTGGCGGGTCGAGCACGACGGCGAGGTCGTCGCCTCGGGCAAGGACCTCACGCCGGTGGCGGCGGGGGAGCGGGCCGAGGTCGCGCTGCTCGAGCCGGCGTCGCTGCCCGAGGCGGGCCCGGGCGTGGAGGCGTTCCTCACCGTCGAGCTCGCACTGCGCGAGGCCGCGTCGTGGGCCGACGCCGGGCACGTCGTCGCGCGCGACCAGTGGGCGCTGCCGACCCGGGCCGCCGCCCGCACGCGTCGCCCGGCCGTGGCGCTCGCGGAAGCGCCCGTCGCGTTCCGCGGCCCGGAGCTGGTCGCGCTCGCCGGCGCGGACGTGTCCGCGCCGCGCGTCGAGCTGTGGCGCGCGCCCACGGACAACGACCGCGGCGCCGCGATGGGCAGCTACGACGCCGTCGACCCCACCACCCTGCCGTGGCGCGGCACCCCCGCGCCGCCGGTCGCGGACCGCTGGCGCCGCCAGGGCCTGGACCGGCTCACGCACCGCACCGTCGCGGTCGAGGAGTCGGCCGACCGGCTGCGGGTGCTGCGGCGGGTGTCCGCGGCGCAGAGTCGCAGGACGATCGACGTCGAGGAGACGTGGACCGCGGAGCGGGCCGCGGACGGCGTCGTCGAGGCGGTGCTGCGCGTCGTCCTCACCCCCGACGACCACTGGGACGACGTGTGGCCCCGGGTCGGAGTGCACCTGGCGCTGCCGACCGACGTCGACGGCGCCGGGTGGTTCGGGCTGGGCCCGCACGACTCGTACCCGGACGTCCGCTCCTCGGTCGTGGTGGGCCGCCACCGTGCGGGGATCGACGACCTGTCGGTGCCGTACGCCCGGCCGCAGGAGTCGGGCCACCGGTCCGAGGTGCGCGAGGTCGCGCTGGAGCGCGGCGGCCGGCCGTGGGCGGGCCTGACGCTCGGCCGCGACGCGCGCGGCCGTCTGCCCGGGTTCACGCTCGCCCGGCACTCGGCCCACGAGCTCTCCGCGGCGGCGCACCCGCACGAGCTACCCGTGCCCGAGCGGCACCACCTGTACGTGGACGCCGCCCAGCACGGCCTGGGCTCGCGCGCCTGCGGCCCCGACGTCTGGCCCACGGCGATGCTCCGCCCGCAGGCCCGCACGCTGGAGCTGCGCTGGCGAGCCCTGTGACTCCACGCGAGCCTCGGACGACGGACGACGATCGAGGGACGTCCCGAACCTGGGGCACTGGCCCCGAGGTGGTCTTCCTCAGCAACCCGCTCGCCGACCCGGTCGCCTGGTCTGCCGGGGTCCGTGAAGAGCTCTTGGCGCTCGGGTACCAGGTCACGACCTTCGCCCACCGTCCGGACGGCCTCGACTGGCGGAGCGTCGTCGCGTGCGTCGGGGACTTCGTCCGACGTCGACCCGAGCCCGTCGCGTTGGTCGGATGGTCGCAGGGCGCCGCGATCGCGCAGGAGGTCGCGCTGGCCGTGGGCGCGCGGGTGAGGGCCGCCGTACTGCTGGCCACCTACGGACGCCAGAACGAGATCGACAAGCTGCTCCAGGCATCGTGGGATCACCTCGTCGATGGTGGC
>NZ_JBHXAW010000039.1:0-22326 GCF_042726645.1 Isoptericola sp. NPDC060257 | reverse complement strand
GCGGGCCACGTGGCGCTCCAGGATGCCCATGATGGCGGCGTTGGAGGCGTTGGCGGTCTCGGTGCCCTGGAGCATGTCGCGGGCGGGTGCTCCTGCCCGGCGACGACGCTTTCGACGCCGCCGCGACCCCCTGGAACCTCGCCGTCCGGCAGCCCGTCGCGGCCGTCGTCGAGGCCGCGGACGCCGACGACGTCGCCGCCACGGTGCGGCACGCGCGCGACGCCGGGCTGACGGTCGCCGCCCAGTCGACGGGTCACGGCGCGTCGGGAGACGTGGCCGGCACCGTCCTCCTGCGCACCCGCGCGCTCGACGCCGTCGAGGTGGACCCGGTGCGCCGCACCGCCCGGGTCGGCGCCGGGGCGTCGTGGGGAGCCGTGCAGTCCGCCGCGGCCCCGCACGGCCTCACGACCCTGCTCGGGAGCGCCCCCGGCGTCGGCGCCGTCGGCTACACCCTCGGCGGCGGGCTGGGGTGGTTCAGCCGCGCCCACGGCCTGGCGGCCGACCACGTGCGGTCGTTCGACGTCGTGTCCCCCGCGGGCGAGAAGGTCACCGTCACCGCCGCCTCCGACCCCGAGCTGTTCTGGGGGCTGCGCGGCGGGGGCGGCGACCTGGCCGTCGTGACGGCGATGGAGATCGACCTGGTCGAGCTGCCCGCGTTCGCGGGCGGCAAGGTCGCCTGGCCGGCCGCGCGCGCCGCCGAGGTCCTCGGCGTCTTCCGCGAGGTCACCGCCGCGGCCCCGCCCGAGCTCAGCGTCTGGCTGTCGCGGGTGGAGGCGCCCGGGGCTCCGGCCGTCGTCGTCGTGCACGCCGCGTACCTGGGCGACGCCGCGGCGGCGCGCGAGCTGCTCGCCCCGTTCGCCGCGGTCCCCGACGTCCTCGGGCCGGGCGTCGACGCGGCGATCGGGCCGGTCGCGCTGGCCGACGTCGGCGACATCACCGCCGACCCGACCGACCCCGCCGCGGGGAAGGGCCGCGCCGAGCTGCTGCAGGGGATCGACGACGAGGCGGTGGAGCGCCTGTTCACGACCTCGGTCGCGCCGCTGCTCGTGCTCCAGCTCCGGCACCTGGGCGGCGCCCTGGCCGCGCCGGGCGACGGCGCGGGCGCGCTGGGCGCGATCGACGAGCCCTACCTGCTGTACGCGTTCGGCCTGGCGTTCGAGCCGGGCCTCGCGGCCGCCGTCGGCCACCGCCTCGAGGCGCTGCCGGCCGAGCTGGCCGGGATCGCCACGCTGCGCAAGCCCGCCACGTTCCTCGCCCCCGGCGAGAGCGCGGCAGCCGCGTACGACGACGCCGCGCTCGCCCGCCTGCGCGACCTCAAGCGCGCCCGCGACCCGCGCGGCACGGTCCGCGGGAGCTACCCGCTCCTCGGCTGACCTCCGACCGTTGTGGGTGGGATCGTGGTCCAGTTCTCGCCCCTCAGCGGGCCACGATCCCACCCACAACGGTCTGCCGCGGTCGGCTCGGGGCCCGTGGGAGAATGTGGGCCGTGACCTCCCCCGCGCCGCAGACCTCGCCGTCCGACGTCCAGACCCGCGTCAACCTCGCGGACGTCACCCCGCCGATCGCCCTCGGGCCGCTCGACGGCCGCTACCGCGGCGCTGTCGCGCCGCTGGTGGACCACCTCAGCGAGGCCGCGCTCAACCGCGCGCGCATCCACGTCGAGGTCGAGTGGCTGGTCACGCTGTGCAACGGCACGACGGCGACCCCCGGCGCCGTCGTCCCCGGCGCCCCCACGCTGACCGACGCCGAGATCGCCTACCTGCGCCGGATCCCCGCGACCTTCGGCGCGGACGAGATCGCCGAGCTCGCCGCCATCGAGCGCGAGACGGTGCACGACGTCAAGGCCGTCGAGTACTTCATCAAGCGCCGCATCGCCGCCGCGCCCGAGGTCCTCGGCGAGACCAGCCTCCCCGCCGCGAGCGAGCTCGTGCACTTCGCGTGCACGTCCGAGGACATCAACAACCTCTCGTACGCGCTCATGGTGCAGGGCGGCGTGCGCGAGGTGTGGCTGCCCGCCGCGACCGCACTGACCGACCAGCTCGCCGAGATGGCGCGCGAGCACGCCGAGGTCCCGATGCTCAGCCGTACGCACGGGCAGCCGGCCACGCCGACGACGATGGGCAAGGAGCTCGCCGTCCTCGCGCACCGCCTGCGCCGCCAGCTACGCCGGGTCGAGGGCGCGGAGTACCTGGGCAAGCTCAACGGCGCCACCGGCACCTACGGCGCGCACGTCGTCGCCGTCCCGGGCGCCGACTGGCCGGCCGTGTCGCAGGCGTTCGTCGAGCATCTGGGCCTGGTGTGGAACCCGCTGACCACGCAGATCGAGTCGCACGACTGGCAGGCCGAGGTCTACGCCGACGTCGCCCGCTTCAACCGCATCCTCCACAACCTCGCGACCGACGTGTGGACGTACATCTCGCTGGGCTTCTTCACGCAGATCCCCGTCGCGGGGGCCACCGGCTCGTCGACCATGCCGCACAAGGTCAACCCGATCCGGTTCGAGAACGCCGAGGCGAACCTCGAGATCTCGTGCTCGCTGCTCGACACCCTGTCGGCCACGCTCGTGACGTCCCGCCTGCAGCGCGACCTCACCGACTCGACCACGCAGCGCAACATCGGCCCGGCTTTCGGCCACTCGCTGCTCGCGATCGACAACGTCCGCCGCGGCCTCAAGGCGCTCAACGTCAACGCCGCGCTCATGGCCGACGACCTCGACCACAACTGGGAGGTGCTCGGCGAGCCCGTCCAGTCCGCGATGCGCGCCGCGTCCGTCGCCGGCGTCGAGGGCATGGAGAACCCGTACGAGCGCCTCAAGGAGCTCACGCGCGGGCAGCGCGTCGACGCCGCCCGGATGCGCGAGTTCGTCGCCGGCCTCGGCCTGCCCGACGACGTCGCCGCGCGCCTCGCGGACCTCACGCCCGCGTCGTACACCGGCATCGCCGCCCGGCTGGTCGAGGACTACCTCGCCTGACCCGGCGTCCTGCGCCGACCCGGCTCGAGACCCGAGGCGTCGAGGCCGCCCGAAGCGTTTAGGAGGGGCCGCGACGTACCGGCGCGCTCCTAGCGTGGGCCCCGTCCGCACCCACGACGCGACGGAGCCTCGCATGCGCACCGAACGACGCCCTCGACCGACCGCCCGGGTCGCCGCCCTCACCGCGGCCGCCCTCGTCGGCGGTGCCGGCCTCACGGCCGGCGCCGTCACCCTCGCCACGGCCGCCGCCGGCGCGCCGACCGCCTGCGAGGTGGACTACGCCGTCACGAGCACCTGGTCGGGCGGGTTCCAGGCCGACGTCACGCTGACCAACCTGGGCGACGCCCGCACCGGCTGGGAAGTGTCCTGGCAGCCGGCCGACGGCGAGCGCGTCTCCCAGGTCTGGAACGGCCGGCTCACGCAGGACGGCGCGCAGGTGCGCGTGGCCGACGTCGGCTGGAACGGCACGCTGGCGGCGGGCGCGACGGCATCGTTCGGGCTGATCGGGACGTCGGCAGGGGCGGCGGAGGTGCCGGCGAGCTTCAGCCTCGACGGCGTCGCCTGCACGGGCGACGTCCCCACGACGGATCCCTCGGACCCGCCCACGGAGCCGACCGACCCGCCCACCGACGAGCCGGGCGGGCCCGCCGACGCGACGTTCTTCGTCGACGAGGGCACGCAGGCCTGGGAGGCCTGGCAGGCCGCGTCGGGCACCGAGCGCGCGCTGCTGGAGAAGATCGCCACGACCCCGCAGGCGTCGTGGGTCACCGACGCCGACCCCGCCGAGGCGAGCGCCGGCGTGGCGGACTACACGGGCCGGGCCGCCGCCGCGGGCGCGACGCCGCTGCTGGCGGTGTACGCGATCCCCGGCCGCGACTGCGGCTCGCACTCCGGCGGCGGCACGGACGAGGCCGAGTACCGCGCGTGGGTCGCGCAGGTCGCGGGCGCGATGGTCGGCGAGCCGTGGGTGGTGCTGGAGCCGGACGCCCTCCCCCAGCTCGGCGACTGCGACGGTCAGGGCGACCGCGTCGGGATGCTCGCCGACGCCGCCCGCATCCTCGACGAGGCCGGCGCCCGCGTGTACCTCGACGTCGGCCACTCGGCGTGGCTGCCCGCCGCGGAGGCGGCGAGCAGGCTGCAGCAGGTGGGGCTGGAGCACGTCACGGGCTTCGCGCTCAACGTGTCGAACTACCGCACCACCGACGAGTCGCGCGCCTACGGCGAACAGGTCTCCGCCCTGCTCGGCGGCGTGCCGTTCGTCGTCGACACGTCGCGCAACGGCAACGGCTCGAACGGCGAGTGGTGCAACCCGCGCGGCCGCGCCCTGGGCGAGCGGCCCGCCGCCGTCGACGACGGGTCGCACCTCGACGCCCTGCTGTGGGTCAAGCGGCCCGGTGAGAGCGACGGCGCCTGCAACGGCGGCCCCGCCGCCGGCGCGTGGTGGCAGGAGATCGCGCTGGAGCTCGCGCGCAACGCGAGCTGGTAGCGAGCACCCCGCGACGCCGAACAGGCGGTTGACACCGTCATGGGCCTCCGACGACGCCCATTCCGGAACCAACCGCCTGTTCGGCATCCCGCCGGAGGCGGGCCCGCGCGTCCGCCAGCTCGTCGACGCGGTTCACGACCCAGCGTGTCGACGCCGTGACGACGAGCGCGATCGCGAGCAGCACCCAGAGGTTCCCCACGTCCACGACGTCCATCGGCAGGAGCCCCCGCGAGCCCATCAGCCCGGTCCGGCCGACGACGACGGCCGCGCCGACTCCCGCCAGCACGGGCAGCGCCTGCCGGGCACGGCGTGACACGAGCATGCCCCCGGCGAGCAGGCAGGTGCCGACCATGACGGTGCCCCCGCCCAGCTCCGCGACGGGGGCGTAATGCGCCGGCCACCAGGGCGCGAGCCCCAGGGCTGTGCGGGCGAGAGCGACGACCGGCATCAGCGCGCCGACGGCGCCGGCCACCCGGACCGGCCCGGCGACGCCCCGGGGAGCCGGAACGAGCCCCTGGGACGCGGCGAGCATCGCTGCGGCCACGACGAGGGCCGACTGCGCGACCGCCCACCCGAGCCCGGAGAGCACCAGGAACAGGTCGCCGCCGGTCGCCCCGACGACCGTCATGCCGCCCAGCACGACCCAGGTCGCCGCCGCGGCCGCGCCGAGCAGCCACACGGCGGCCCGGAACAGGCCGGCGGCGAGCGCGAGGGAGGCGAGCGCCCACAGCGCCCACCCCGGGGCGAGCGGCACCGCGACGGCGAGGCCGGCGACGTCGTTCCCGTGGGCGACGCCCAGCGCCACCGCGCCGAGCGAGGACGCCGCCGGGTAGCCGAGCACGACGGAGAGCACGACGAGCACGCCGACGGCGCCCCGCCGTCGGCGTTCCGGTGACGGTCCCAGCGGCGCGAGCGCCCACTCCCGCGCGGCGGCGCGCAGCAGGTCGACGACGTCCCCGCGCGCGGGCCGCGACTGCCCGGGCGCGGCGGCGTCGAGCAGGTGCCCGAGCATCTCGGCGCCGTGCGCGCGGCGGTATGCGAAGGGGAACAGCCGCAGGATCCGCTGGAAGTCGCGCACCAGGGCGGGCACGACGGCGGTGGCCTCGGTCGGGTCGGGGCGGTCGGCGCTCATGCCGGCACCTCCCCGAGACCGCCGGCGACGGCGCGGCCCGGTCGCGTCGTCCGCCGCGCCGCGAGCCGGTCCAGCGCCTGACGTGCCTGCGCCTCGGCCCGGCGGGCTTCGGCGTCGAGCCGGGTGCTGCCCTCGACGGTCAGGCGGTAGTAGCGCCGCAGCCGTGAATCGACCACCTCCTCGTGGTCCACCTCGACCAGGCCGGCGGCCACGAGCCGGTCGATCGCGCCGTAGAGCGTGCCGGCGCGCAGCGTGACGCGCCCGCCGGAGCTCTCCTCGACGTCCTTGGAGATGCCGTACCCGTGCGCCGGCCCCTGCGCGAGGGCGGACAGGACGAGGAACGCGGGTTCCTGCAGCGGTCTGCCTGGGGGCTTCGATGCCATGCCGAGGACCATACTCTCGTCACGAAGGTATGCAACGCTCGACACGCAGGTCGCCGAACAGGCAGTGGTGCGCCCCATACGCCGCGAGGGGGGTGCACAACCGCCTGTTCGGCATCGCGCCGGGGTCAGCGCGCCATGGCCTGCTGGCCCAGGACGGCGAGCAGGGCGAGCTTCTCCTCCGCCTCGGAGCGCGGAGGCGCGGTGAGCACCAGCAGCGCCTGGGTCTGGTCCTCGGTGAACAGCACCTGGCAGTCCAGCTCGATCGGCCCGACCTGCGGGTGCACGAGCGTCTTGTGGTCGGCGAACCGCTGGTGCACCTCGTGCCGGTCCCACAGCTCGGCGAACTCGGGGCTGCGCTCCCGCAGCTCGCGGACCAGCTCGCCAGCCCGCGAGCGCGGGCCGAGCATCCCGTGCGCCGCGCGCAGCGTGGAGACGAGGGAGCGCCCCTGCCGGTCGCGGTCGTCCTCGGGGTACAGCAGCCGCTCGGAGGGGTCGGTGAACCAGCGGTAGACGTCGCTGCGCGCCCACCCCGTCAGCGCCGACCGGTCGCCCAGGAGCGCGACGGCGAGATCGTTGGCCACGAGCGTCTCGCCGAGCGCGGACAGCACGAGGGCGGGCGTGTCGGACAGGCGGTCGAGCACGCGCAGCAGCGCGGGCGACACGTGGGACGACATCGTCACCCGGTCCGGCGTCCCCCGGCCGGCCACGCGGAACAGGTAGTCGCGCTCGTCGTCCGTGAGCCGGAGCGCCCGCGCCAGCGACGCGAGCATCTGCTCGCTGGGCTGCGGGCCGCGCCGCTGCTCCAGCCGCGTGTAGTAGTCGGCCGACATGGCGGCGAGCGCCGCGACCTCCTCACGCCGCAGCCCCGCGGTGCGACGCCGGGCGCCCGCGGGCAGGCCGACGTCCGCGGGCTGCACCGCCTCCCGGCGACGGCGCAGGAACTCGGCCAGCTCTCGACGGTCGGCGGCACGCTCCATGCGCCCATCGTCCGCCGCCGACGCCGGTCGGGCCAGGCCGCAGCCAGGGATCGTCGGTCCCCCGACGACCGCTCCTCTCCCGCCTCCGCGCATGGCCCCACAGGGTGGGGGCATGGACCTCACCCGCAGCACCGTCTTCATCCCCGGCGCGACCAGCGGCATCGGCCTCGCGCTCGCCCTCCGGCTCCAGGCCCGCGGCAGCACCGTGATCGTGGGCGGCCGCCGCACCGCCCTGCTCGACGAGATCGTCGCCGCCCACCCCGGGATCGACGCCGTCCGCGTCGACACCGCCGACGCCACGAGCATCGAGGCGGCCCGCGACGTCGTGCTGGAGCGCCACCCCGACCTGGACGCCGTCGTCGCGATGGCTGGCATCATGCAGCCCGAGGACTGGACGTCGTCCGACTTCCTCGCCACCGCCGAGCGCACCGTCACCACGAACCTGCTCGGCCCGATCCGCCTGGCTGCCGCGTTCCTGCCACACCTGCGCGCCCGCGCAGGGTCGGGCGCGGGCGCCGCGTTCGTCACGGTCTCCTCGGGGCTGGCGCACGTGCCGCTCGCCGTGACGCCCACGTACAACGCGACCAAGGCCGCGATCCACCGGCTGAGCGAGGGCATCCGGCTGCAGCTCGAGCCGGCGGGCGTGCAGGTGATCGAGATCGTGCCGCCCGCGGTCCGCACGGCCCTCATGCCAGGGCAGGAGGACAACCCGATCGCCATGCCGCTGGACGCGTTCGCGGACGAGGCGGTCGAGCTCCTCGCGGCCCGTCCCGGCGCCCACGAGATCCTCGTCGAGGGCGTGAAGTTCCTCCGCTTCGCCGAGACGTCGGGGACCTACGACGCGACGCTCGCGCGACTCAACGCCACCGACCGGCACGCCGCGGGCTCGCAGACGACCTGATCGCCGGCCTACTTGCGCAGGTACTTCGCGTAGACGTAGCCCTGCTTGCCGTTGACGAAGACCTTGACCCAGCCGTTCGAGGTGGGCCAGATCTTCTTCACGGCCTCGCCCTTGCTCAGCGAGTCGAGCACCTTGCCGCTGGTGCTCGGCTTGGAGCGCAGGCGCAGCCCGTTCACCTCCACGTACCGCGTCCCCAGCGAGGTGAGCCCCGGGGAGACGTAGTTCGCGTGCATCCAGCCGGTGGTGCCGCCGTAGTTCACCTTGCGCCACACGCCTGACCCGGCGCCGGGCTTGGCGGTGAGCCAGCGGTTGACCTTGACGGACTTGAGCACGCGGTAGCCGGTGCCCGGGCCGGAGCGGAGGTTGACGGTGGTGGTCGTGTAGTAGTTGCAGGACTTCGGCACGACCCGCTGGTACGCCCACGCCGCACCGGCGGTGAGCGACGCCCCGTGGTTCTTCATCCACGGCAGCGGGTCGGTGGTGCTGCCGGAGCCCTTGTACGCGCGCTTCCAGATCTCCAGGTGCAGGTGCGGCGCGGTGGAGGTGCCGGAGCTGCCGACGTCGGCGATGCGCTGACCGCGCTTCACGTACTTGCCGGCCTTCACGTACTTGTCGCCGTCGACGACGTGGCCGTAGACGGCGAAGACCTTGCCGCCGTCGGCGTTGGAGCGCACCACCACGACCTGGCCGAAGCCGGGCGCCGACCCGGCCTTGACGACGGTGCCGGGGGCGACGGACTTGATCGGGGTGCCCTTCTTCGCGCTCATGTCCTGGCCGAGGTGGTAGGTGGACGCTCCCCTGATGGGCATGCATCGCGGCCCGTAGTAGGAGGAGAGCCCGTAGCTCTTGTCGGGGAGCGGCCGGACGGCGGCCGTCGCGGCACCCGCCCCCGCGACCCCGCTCGTGAAGGCCACGGCTGCGGCGACCCCCAGGGTGACTCCGGTCGTGATGATGCGTCGCACGGTGCGCATGGTGGTGCCCTCTCCGCGTCAGAAGGTCCTGGGCGTCGTTGCCCGAACGCACGGTAAGCACAGTCGTCGGGGTGGCGCGCGCGGTGCGGCATCCGCGACACTCGTCTTCACAGGTACTCGCGAGCATGAAACTCCCTTACCCACGCCTGACCACCGGAGGTCTGCAATGACGCACCCCGATCCGACCGGCCGAGCCGACGGCAGCGCGAACGCCCGCGCCCTCGACCGGCGCGGCTTCCTCTCCCTCGCGACGGCGGGGGTGGCCGGCTCGGCGCTGTCCGTGGCCGTCGGCTCGATGACGCCCGCCGCGGCCGCGGAGGCCGCCCCGGGGGGCGCCGCCGGAACCACCGCCCGCAAGCGCGAGCTGCGCGCGATGTGGATCTCGTCGGTCGTCAACATCGACTGGCCGTCGCGCACCGGCCTGAGCGCGGACGAGCTGAAGGCCGAGTACCTCCACTGGCTCGACGTCGCCGTCGGCATGCACCTCAACGCCGTCTTCGTGCAGGTCCGGCCGACGGCGGACGCGTTCTGGCCCAGCCCGTACGAGCCCTGGTCGCAGTACCTCACCGGCACGCAGGGCGGCGACCCGGGCTTCGACCCGCTCGCGTTCGTCGTGGCGGAGACGCACGCCCGCAACCTCGAGCTGCACACCTGGTACAACCCGTACCGCGTGTCGATGCAGACGGACCCCACGAAGCTCGTGCCCGAGCACCCTGCACGGCAGCACCCCGACTGGGTGTGGCCGTACGGCGGCAAGCTCTACTTCGACCCGGGCCTGCCGGAGGCGCGTGAGCACATCTACGCCGCGATCCTGCACAGCGTCGAGCACTACGACGTCGATGGCGTGCACTTCGACGACTACTTCTACCCGTACCCCGTGGCGGGCCAGACCCTGCCCGACGCCGCCACGTACGCCGAGCACGGCGGCGGCTTCGCGACGATCGAGGACTGGCGGCGGCACAACGTGGACGAGTTCGTCCGGACCGTCTCGGAGCGCATCAAGGAGCTCAAGCCCTGGGTCAAGTTCGGCATCAGCCCGTTCGGCATCTGGCGCAACGCGTCGACCGACCCGCGCGGCTCGCAGACCGGCGGCTCGCAGAGCTACGACCTGCAGTTCGCCGACACCCGCAAGTGGGTCCTCGAGGGCTGGCTCGACTACATCAACCCGCAGATCTACTGGCAGTTCGGTCTCGCCGTCGCGGACTACGCCAAGCTCGTGCCGTGGTGGGCCGACGTCGCGGCGACGGCCGGTACCCACCTGTACATCGGCGAGGCGCTGTACAAGGTGACGTCGGGCGTGTTCACCGACCCGGCGGAGCTCAGCAACCACCTCACGTTCTGCGAGGAGGTCACGGAGCAGGGCACCCCCGTGCACGGCAACGTGTTCTTCTCGGCCGTGCACGTGCCGCAGGACCCGCAGGGCTCCATGTCGCGGGTCTTCGCGGACCACTACGGCCATCCCGCGCTCGTCCCGACGATGCCGCACCTGCCCGGCACCGCCGTCGAGCGGCCGACGCTCACGCACGCGCGACGCGAACGCGACGGCGTCCGGCTGCGCTGGGTGGACGCGGCGCCGCACCGGCGGCGCGCGACGTCGTTCGCCGTCTACCGGGCCACCGGGGACCGCGTCCCCGTGGACGTCGAGGACGCCACGCAGCTGCTCGGCACGGTCCGCTCGGACGGGCAGGTGCTGCAGTCCTTCACGGACGCGACGGCCGTGGGCGGCGAGCGGTACACGTACGCCGTCACCGCCCTCGACCGCCTGTGGAACGAGTCCGCCCCGAGCCGGAGCCGCACCGCCGGCTGAGCGGCCCCACGACGGTCGAGCCTGTCGAGACCCGGTCGCAGGGTCTCGGCAGGCTCAACCGGCGGAGGAGAGGAAGATCCCGTTGCCGGGGCCCACGGGCAGGTCGAGGACGAAGAACACGGTGAGGATGGCGGCCCACACGAGCCAGAAGCACACCGTGAACGGCAGCAGCCGCGCCATCACGGTGCCGAGGCCGGCGCTCGGCTCCCACCGGCGCAGGTAGGCGAGCAGCACGATCATGTACGGGTTGAGCGGGGTGATGATCTGCGTCGCCGAGTCGCCCACGCGGAACGCCGCCTGCACGAACGCGGGCTCGTACCCGATGAGGGCGAACATCGGCACGAAGACGGCGGCCATGAGCGTCCACAGCGCCGAGCCCGAGATGATGAACAGGTTGAGCAGCGACGCGACGACGAGGAACCCGAGGATCGCGCCGTAGCCGGTGAGCCCGATCGACTCGAGCGCCGACGCCCCGGACACCGCGATCCACTGCCCGACCCCGGACCAGTTGAACAGCGCGATGAACTGGCCCAGCACGAACGCCAGCACGACGAACCCGATCATGTCCTTGAGCGCCTGGCCGAACATGATCGGCACGTCCTCGATGCGCCGGACCGTGCCGACCGCGCGCCCGTAGACGATCGCCGGCACCAGGAACATCGTGAAGACGATGAAGACGATCGAGCTGAGCAGCGGCGACTCGGGCAGGAACGCGCCGTCCTCGTTGCGCCACGGCGACGCGGGCACGAGCACGGCGGCCGCCATGACCGCCGCGACGCCGAGCGCCACGAGGAGCGCGTTCCGCAGCCCGCGGCGCTCGTCCGTCGTCGTGGCCGCAGTCGCGTCCGCGAGCGGGTCCTCGCCGTCCTCGACCACCTGCTCCGTCGGCACGCCCTGGCGTCGGATGCGAGGCTCGAGCACCCTGTCGATGAGGAAGCCCGCGAGCAGGGCGAGCGCGATCGACGAGACGGCGTTGAAGAACCAGTTCGACAGCGGGTTCACGGGCGCGCCCGGGTCCGGCAGGATCTGCGCGACCGAGCTGGTGATGCCCGCGAAGAGCGCGTCGAGGCTGGTGACGAGGATGTTCGTGGAGTACCCCGCGCCGGCCGCGGCGAACCCGCCGAGCAGGCCCGCGACGGGGTGCCGCCCGGCCGCGCGGAACACCATCGCCGCCAGCGGCGGGATGATGATGAACGCGGTGTCGGACATGATGCTGCCCATCACGCCGACGAACCCGACGGCGTACGCGAGCGCCCACCGCGGCGCGGAGCCGAACGCGTACCGCACGGCGGCGCCGAGCAGGCCCGACTTCTCCGCCACGCCGACCGCCATGAGGATCGGCAGCACCGTGACCAGCGGCGGGAAGCCCAGGAAGTTCTCCCCGAGGTTCTCGGTGAGCCACGTCATCCCCTCGGCGGTGAACAGGCCCTTGACCTCGACCACCTCGTCGCTCCCGGGCATCTGCACGGTGACTCCCGCGAGCGCCATGCCCGTGGACGCCAGCGCGATGACGCCGAACAGGATGAGGAACAGCGTGAACGGCTCGGGCAGCTTGTTGCCGACCCGTTCGACGAACGCCAGGAACCGGTCGGTGCGGGATCGTGCGTCGACGGTGGTCACGCGGTCTCCTCGGGTCGGCCCGCCACCGCGGGCGTGTCCGCCCGAACGTAGTGGCCCCGGTCATCCGTCGCGAGGCATTCGTCCGCATCGTGAGATTCGCGCGTTTCCTCCCGGGCGCCGCGCCGGCTTCCCTACGATGCCTGACATGACCGTGCCCGACGCGAACGCCACGCAGCCCGCCCGCCCGAGCACCGCCTACCTCGACCACCTGTTCCACGAGAGCGAGGAGCGCCGGCGGGCGGCCCCGCCGTCCGACGCCGCCCCCTCGCTGCTGCCCGCCGCCGTCGCGGACGCCGTCGAGCGCGCGGCCGAGGCCCTGGAGCCCGACCTGCGGGAGGTCGTCGAACGCCTGCACGCCGACCCGGAGCCCGCCTGGGAGGAGCACCGCAGCGCCGCCCTGCTGGTCGACGTGCTGGCCCGGCACCGGATCGACGCCGAGCTCGGCGCGCACGGCGTGCCGACGGCGTTCCGCGCGGAGCTCACAGGAGCCGGCGACGGCCCGACGATCGCGATCTGCGCGGAGTACGACGCGCTGCCCGTCATCGGGCACGCCTGCGGGCACAACGTCATCGCCGCCGCCGGGGTGGGCGCGTTCCTCGCGCTGCGCGGCGTCCTCGCCTCGGCGGGCGCGCCCGCGGGTCGCGTCGTCCTGCTCGGCACCCCCGCCGAGGAGGGGAGCTCCGGCAAGGAGGTGCTGGCCCGAGCCGGTGCGTTCGACGACGTGGACGCGGCGATCATGGTCCACCCGTACGGGCAGGACGTCGCCGAGCAGGTGTGGCTGGGGCGGCGGCTGCTCACCTGGACGTTCACGGGCCGCCCCGCCCACGCGTCCGCCCAGCCGTTCATGGGGCGCAACGCGCTCGACGCCGCGAACCTCGCCTACCAGGGCATCGGCCTGCTGCGGCAGCAGCTGCCGCCGGTGGACCGCGTGCACGCGACCGTCGTCGAGGGCGGCACCCGGCCCAGCATCATCACCGAGCGCGCGGTGATGCGGCTCTACGCCCGGTCGAAGTATCCGGACACCCTGCGCGACCTGTCCGCGCGGCTCGACGACGTCGCGCGCGGTGCGGCGCTCATGACCGGCACCGAGGTCGAGATCGTGTGGGACGACGGCGCCCTGCCGAGCCTGCCCGTCCGCACCAACGCGGCGCTCACGGAGCGCTGGGTGGCGGCGCAGCACCGGCGCGGGCGCGACCCGCTGCCGCCCGGCGTCGTGTCCGAGACGCTCGCCGCGTCCACCGACTTCGGCAACGTGTCGTTCCGCGTGCCCGGCATGCACCCGCTGATCCAGGTCTCGGCCCCCGACGTCGCCCTGCACACCGCCGAGTTCGCCGACGCCGCCGGCGGCCCGGCGGCCGTGCCCGCCGCCGTCGACGGCGCCGTCGGGCTGGCCCTCACCGCGCTGGAGTACCTCACCGACGACGCGCTGCGGACCGCCGTGCACGACGAGTTCGTCGCGCACGGCGGCCCGCTGGACGTGCCGACCTACTTCGACTGAGCGGGTCGGCGGGCGACGCCCGTCAGCGTGCGGTACCGGTCAACGAGCGCTGAGCTCCGCCGGGTCGGCGGGGCCCTGCGGCGCCGGCTGCACCGGCGCGTCGTCGCTCGGCACGTCGCCGCGCAGCACGGTCGCGGTCGCGGCGGGCCGGTCGTCGGCCACCGTGAACCGCAGGGTGTCGGTGAACTCCCGGCCGTGGTCGTCGACGGCCGTCACCGTCGCGGCGTGCGTGCCCGCCCCGAGGTCCTCGGGGAGGGGCAGCCGCCACAGGTGCGCGTTCGACCGCGTCGCGTTCCCGCTGGTCAACAGGTTGCGTGTGGCCGCCGTCGGGTCGGAGTACTCCCAGCCGGTGCGCAGCGACTCGCCCGTCATCGGCTGCGTGTGCTCGGCCTCGACCGCGGCGCCGCCGTCGATCGACACCTCGACGCTCGCGGCGGACGAGCCGGCGTAGAAGTTGGCGGTGAGCCAGCTGTCGCCGGCGAGGTCGTCGGCGCTCACCAGCCGCTCGTCGCCGAGCGCCGGCGCGTCGCCCTCCTTGCCTCCGTCACGCCACGCGAGCGCCTGGCCGGCCCAGTCGCGCCAGTGCGGCGTGTTCACGCCGAGGGCGAGCTGGAGGTCGTCCTGCTCCCCACGGATCGTGTACCGCTCGGCGAACGCGTTGCCGTCGAGGTCCAGGGTGAGGACGCCCGGCCGGGCGCCGTCGGCCATGTACGCGTAGGGCAGGCCCTGCTCGTCGAGGCCGCCGGAGTACCAGTCGCCGGAGACCGCGCCGGCCACGAGCTGGGTGTGCTCGAGCTCCTCGACGCCGCCCGCCCGCCACTCCGCGCGGGTGTCGCCCGGCAGCAGGTTCTCCAGCATGTGCGTGTGCCCGCCGACGGTCACCGCGTTGCGCCCGCGCAGCACGTCGTACAGCGCCGGGGCGTTGTCCACGATCACCTGGCGGTGGTCGACGATCGGCGCGTGCGTCGCGACGACGACGAGCTTGTTCTTCGGCACCTCGGCGAGGTCGGCCTCGAGCCAGGCGAGCTGCTGGTCGTCGATCTGCTCCCAGTAGCCGCCGTTCGTGCCGTCCTGCTTGGCGCCCTTGTAGACGATGCTGTCGAGGACGACGACGTGCGCCTGCCCGACGTCGTAGGAGAAGTAGCCGGGGCCGACCTCCTGGCGGAACGTGTCCAGGGCCCGGGAGTCGTCGGCGGCGTCGTAGTCCATGTCGTGGTTGCCGGGCGCCATGCGGACCGGGCCGTTCGCGGCGGCGTAGATGTCCTTGAGCTCGGGGTACAGGCTCAGGTCGTCGCCCACGTTGTCGCCGAGCAGCAGGACGCCGCAGCTCGCGTAGTCGTCGCGGGCCATGAGGTCCGCGACGGCACCGTCCCGCGCGTAGCCGACCTGGGTGAGGTCGTACGTCTGGGTGTCGGCCGCGATCGGGCAGCTCTGCTTCGCCTTGCCGGTCGCCTTCGACTTCCCGAGGGGGAAGTTGACGGCCTGCGGCAGCGGCCCGGTGGGCTCGAGTCCGCCGTACCTCAGGTCGGGCGACCCCTCGGGCAGGTGGTTGTAGCTGAACTGGGCGATGGCGTTCTCGTCCACCGGCACCTGGTAGCCCGCGGGCTGGGTGACGAAGACCGTCATGTCGTCGAAGGCAGGGAGGCTGTAGCGCCCCTTGCCGTCGGTCGTGACGACGTCGCGACCGTTGGACACCTGGACGCCGGCGACACCCTTCTCGCCCTTGTCCTGGGTGGAGTCCTCGTCCTTGTCGTGGAACACGGTGCCGGCGAGCACCTCGGGGTCGGCGGCCTCGCCGCGCACGACCTCGACGTGGCCGGTGTACAGGCCGGCCTGGGCGCGCTGGGCGGCCGCGGCCGCCTTCAGCTCGGCCGGGTCGGGCGACGGCGCGGCCGCGGCGCCGGGCGCCACGAGGACCAGCCCGACGAGCGAGGCGGCGCCGGCGGCGGCACAGGCCTGGCGGATGCTGCGGGGGTTCATGTACTTCCTCCGGGGTCGTGAGAGAGCGGATCGAGTACACGCCCTCGTCAGGGCGCTCCGGCATGCCGATGGCGACGACGGTAGGCGGCCGAGGCAACCGTCCGGTGACGTCGAGACGCCGGGCAGCCGAACGTCAGAGTGCCCCCGGCAAACGCCCCGCGAACGAGGTCCGCCCGTTACCGGGCGGACATCCGTCCCGAACACGGGCGTCATGCGGGCTCCCTACCGTCGGGCCCAGTCGACCTCAGGAGGAGCACCATGCACGACGGACGAGACGCTACCGAGACCCTCACCGCCGGCCTCGGGCGCCGGCGCTTCCTGCAGGCCGCGGCCGGCGTGGGCGCCGGGGCAGCGCTGACGGTCGGCGCGGCGGTCCCCGCCGCCGCCACCTCGGGCGGCACCACCGCGGCGGGTCGGGGCGGCGCGGGCAGCTTCGGCGGCATCCTGCAGCCGGGCCAGGGCCGCATCCGCGGGGAGCACTACCTGCGCTCCGACGTCGACGACGTCCTGTGGGGCTACGTGCCCTCCGTGCACGCGACCGCCGTCACGCGTGTCCGGTCCGGCCGCACGATCACCATCGACTCGGTGTCGCACGAGGGCATCCTCGAGGACCAGGGCCGCGACCCCGTCGCGTGGTTCGGCGAGCGCGGCGTCCGACGCCGCGAGGTGCTGGACGACGCCGTCGCCATCGCCGGCGGCTACGACCGCACCCCGCGGGACTTCGACACCGACGGCCCGCACGTCATCACCGGCCCCGTGCACGTCGACGGCGCCGAGCCCGGCGACGTGCTGAAGATCGAGACGCTCGACGTCGTCCCGCGGGTGCCGTACGGCGTCATCTCGTCCCGGCACGGCAAGGGCGCGCTGGCGCTCACCGCTTCGGGCGCGCCCGCCGGCATCACGCTCGACGAGGTGATGCCTCCCGTCGCGACGGACGGCCGCGCCACCGGCGTCCCCACCGAGTACGGCAACGTGTCCGTGCTCGCGCAGATCCGCGGCGGCAGGGCGACCATCGGCGAGGGCCGCTCGCGCGTGTCGTTCCCGCTGCGGTACTTCTTCGGCACGATGGGCGTCGCGTTCTCGGAGAACACGGGGCTCACGGCCCCCGAGGCCAACTCGATCCCGCCCACGCTGGGCGGCGGCAACATCGACATCAGCCGGCTGGGCGCGGGCTCCACCTTCTACCTCCCGGTGCGCGCGCCAGGCGCCCTGTTCTACGTCGGCGACCCGCACATGGCGATGGGCGACGGGGAGGTGGCGCTCACCGCGATGGAGGGCTCGCTGCGGGGCACGTTCCGCCTCACCGTGTGCAAGCCGGGCTCGGGCGACGCGCCCTCCGTCGCGTACTCGTACCCGTTCGCCGAGACCGCCGACGCCTGGATCCCCATCGGCCTGTCCGACCCGGACGGCGCGGTGGGCGGCAACGGCTCCGACCTCGACGTCGCGATGCGGCGCGCCGTCGTCAACGCCCTCGACTTCCTCGAGCACGACCAGGGCCTGGACCGCGCGATCGCGTACGCCTACCTGTCCGCGGCGGCCGACTTCGCCGTCTCGCAGGTCGTGGACCGCACGGTGGGCGTGCACGGGCTGGTGCGCAAGGCGGACTTCCGGCGCTGACGGACGGGGGCGCCCGCCCTGACACCCGGCCACGACGACTGGCAAGATCGACCCATGCACGAGCGCGCGGGGAAGCCGGCCCAGGACATCGACCTCATCGACGTCGACCAGGTGGTGGGGGCGTACTACGACCTCGTGCCGGACGTCGCGGACCCGGCGCAGCAGGTGGTGTTCGGCACGTCCGGGCACCGCGGCTCCAGCCTGGACACGGCGTTCAACGAGGCGCACATCGCCGCGATCACGCAGGCGATCGTCGAGTACCGCGCCTCGCAGGGCACGGACGGCCCGCTGTTCATCGGCCGGGACACGCACGCCCTGTCGCTGCCGGCGTGGCAGACGGCGCTGGAGGTGCTGGCCGCCGCGGGCGTCACGGTGATGGTCGACGCGCGCGACTCGTTCACGCCGACGCCCGCCGTGTCGCAGTCGATCCTCATCCACAACGGCGCGACGACGGGCGACGGCGTGCGCACGCAGGGCCCGGGGCTCGCGGACGGCATCGTCGTCACGCCGTCGCACAACCCGCCGCGCGACGGCGGCTTCAAGTACAACCCGCCGCACGGCGGCCCCGCCGGGTCGGAGGCCACGGGCTGGATCGCGGACCGCGCCAACGAGATCCTGCGCACCGGCGGGCTCGCGTCCGTGCGCCGGGTCTCGCTCGAGGACGCGCTCGGCGCCGACACCACCCACAAGCACGACTTCCTCACCACGTACGTGGACGACCTGCCGAACGTCGTCGACCTCGACGTGATCCGCTCGGCCGGCGTGCGCATCGGCGCGGACCCGCTGGGCGGCGCGTCGGTGGAGTACTGGGGCGCGATCGGCGAGCGGTACGACCTCGACCTCACCGTGGTGAACCCCCAGGTGGACCCGCGCTGGTCGTTCATGACGCTCGACTGGGACGGCAAGATCCGCATGGACTGCAGCTCCCCGTACGCGATGGCGTCGCTCGTGGAGAAGATGTCGGGAGACGCGCCGTACGACGTCGCGACCGGCAACGACGCGGACTCCGACCGGCACGGGATCGTCACGCCCGACGCCGGGCTGATGAACCCCAACCACTACCTGGCCGTCGCGATCGAGTACCTGTACGGCGGCGCGCGGCCGGGCTGGCCGGGGGGCACGGCGGTCGGCAAGACGCTCGTGTCGTCGGCGCTGATCGACCGCGTCGTGGCGGGCCTCGGCCGCACGCTGGTCGAGGTGCCCGTGGGCTTCAAGTGGTTCGTGCCCGGCCTGCTGGACGGCGAGGTCGGCTTCGGGGGCGAGGAGTCGGCGGGGGCGTCGTTCCTGCGCCGCGACGGCCGCGTCTGGTCCACCGACAAGGACGGCCTGCTGCTCGCGCTGCTCGCCTCCGAGATCATCGCGACGACCGGGCGGACGCCGTCGGAGCACCATGCCGACCTCGTCGGTCGCTACGGCGAGTCCTGGTACGCCCGCGTGGACGCGCCGGCCACGCGCGCGCAGAAGTCGCGGCTGTCCGCCCTCTCCCCCGACGAGGTCACGTCCACGACGCTCGCCGGCCAGGACATCACGGCGACGCTCACCGAGGCGCCGGGCAACGGCGCGAAGATCGGCGGCCTCAAGGTGACGACGAAGGACGCGTGGTTCGCGGCGCGCCCGTCGGGCACGGAGGACGTGTACAAGATCTACGCCGAGTCGTTCGTGTCCGCCGACCACCTCTCCGAGGTGCAGGCCGCCGCGAAGGACCTGGTCGACGGCGCGCTCGGCGACGCCTGACGACCGCCGTGCCGGACCCGCGCACGTACGTCGTCACCGGCGCCGACTCCGGCCTGGGCCGGGCGGTCGCCGACCTGCTCGCCGCGCGCGGGCGGGTGATCACGTGCGGCCTGACCGACGAGGTGGACGTCCCCGCCGACCTCACCGTCCCCGAGGGCCGGGCGGACCTGGTCGAGCGGGTGCGGTCGCTCAGCGGCGGGCGGGTCGACGGCGTCGTCGCGGCGGCCGGGGCCGGTGCGCCCCGGCCGGAGACGGTGGCGCTGAACTACTTCGGCGCCACCGCCGTGCTGGAGGGCCTGCGCGACCTCCTGGCGGCCTCTGACGCCCCCGCCGCCGTCGTCGTCTCGTCGTCGTCGACCCTGAACCGCGGCAGCGGGGCGCTGGTCCGCGCCTGTCGCAGCGGAGACGAGCGGCGCGCGCTCGCCGTCGCGCGCCGGCTGGTCCGCACCGGGCGCGGCAGCCAGCTCTACCGGTCCAGCAAGGCGGCCCTCAACCTGTGGGCACGGTCGACCGCCGTGTCGCCGGAGTGGACCCGCGACGGCATCGTGCTCAACGCCGTGGCCCCGGGGATCGTCGCCACGGACGTCGTGACCCGCACCTGGGAGCGCGACCGGGTCCTCCTGGAGACGGCGCTCCCCCAGCCCCTCGGCGCGCCGGGGCCCGTCGCCCCGGTGGCCGACCTGCTCGCCTTCCTGGTCTCCCGGGAGAACCGCTTCACGACCGGCCAGGTCGTCTACTGCGACGGGGGCACCGACGCCCTGACGCGCGGCGGCCGCCCCCAGCGGGTGCACCTGCGGTACGGGGTCCGCGCGATGGCGACGATGGCGCGCGAGGCGCGGCGCCGCACGACCACTCCCTGACATCCATTTGATTTCAGCAGGCAACCTTTTTATGTTTGCTCCCCGCAACCAACATGGGGGTGGGCGAGCATGCCTGAGCACGCGCGGTACGAGGAGCTCCAGCGCCAGCTGCGCGCCGTGGGCGTCGTCAAGCGCACCATCGTGCGCAACCTGCCGCACGACTGCGCCGTCGGGCCGACGGCGGTCATGTCGACCCTGCGGCGACAGGGGCCGATGCGGCTGAGCCGCCTGGCCGACCTGCTGTGGCTGGACCCGTCCGTCACCAGTCGGCACGCGTCCCACGCCGTCGAGCAGGGGTGGGTCGAGCGCACGCCCGACCCGGACGACCGGCGGTCGTGGATCCTCAGCCTGACCTCGGAGGGGCGCCGCAAGCTCGAGGAGATCTCCGCGACCACCGCCGGTCTGCTCGCCGAGCGGATGGGCGACTGGGACGACGCCGAGATCGACCGCCTGACGGAGCTCATGGCCCGGCTGCACGGCAGCTTCGCCGAGTGCCCGACGTCCGCCCGCGCCGCCGTCCCCGCCCGGGCCTGACGCGCCCACACCCGCAGCACCTCCCCCGCAGCACCTCGGAAGGACCTTCATGGCATCGACCACAGCGGCGGCGCCCGCGCACGCCAAGCGCGGGCGCACCGACCACCAGGCCGGGGTCTCGATGACCCACCGCCAGATCCTGGAGGCCCTGTCGGGCCTCATGCTGGGCATGTTCGTCGCGATCCTGTCCTCCACGATCGTCTCGAACGCCCTGCCGGAGGTCATCGCCGAGCTCGGCGGCGGCCAGTCGGCCTACACCTGGGTCGTCACGGCCTCGCTGCTGTCGATGACCGCCACCACCCCGCTGTGGGGCAAGCTCGCCGACCTGTTCAGCAAGAAGGTGCTGGTGCAGGTCGCGCTGGTGATCTTCGTGCTCGCCTCGGCGGCGGCGGGGCTCGCCCAGTCCGCGGAGTGGCTGATCGTCTGCCGCGTGTTCCAGGGCATCGGCACCGGCGGTCTGTCGGCCCTGGCGCAGATCGTCATGGCCACGATGATCGCGCCGCGCGAGCGGGGCCGGTACTCCGGCTACCTCGGCGCCACGTTCGCCGTCGCCACCGTCGGCGGCCCGCTCCTGGGCGGCTTCATCACCGACACCGACTGGCTCGGCTGGCGCTGGTGCTTCTACGTGGGGGTGCCGTTCGCGCTCGTCGCCCTGGTCGTGCTGCAGAAGACGCTGCACCTGCCGGTCGTGAAGCGCGACAACGTGAAGATCGACTGGGGCGGCGCGTTCCTCTCCACCGCCGCCGTCTGCCTGCTGCTCCTGTGGGTCACGTTCGCGGGCGACAAGTACGACTGGAACTCGTGGCAGACCTACGCGATGACGGGCGGCGCGCTCGTGCTCGTCCTGCTGTTCGTGCTGGTCGAGTCGAAGGTCTCCCAGCCGATCATCCCCATGCGGCTGTTCCGCAACCGCACGGTGGCCCTGTCCTCGGTGGCCTCCCTCTTCGTGGGCGTGGCGATGTTCGCCGGCACCATCTTCTTCAGCCAGTACTTCCAGCTGGCGCGCGACAAGTCGCCGACGATGGCCGGCGTCATGACGATCCCGATGATCGGCGGCCTGTTCGTCTCGTCGACCCTCTCCGGCCTCATCATCACCAGGACCGGTCGCTGGAAGGGCTGGCTGGTCTCCGGCGCCCTGCTGCTCACCGCCGGGCTCGGGCTGCTGGGCACCATCCGGTACGACACCGAGTACTGGCACGTCGCCGTCTTCATGGCCGTGATGGGCGTCGGTGTCGGCATGATGATGCAGAACCTCGTGCTCTGCACCCAGAACCAGGTGGCCCCCGCCGACCTCGGCTCCGCCAGCTCGCTGGTGACGTTCTTCCGCTCGCTCGGCGGCGCGATCGGCGTCTCCGCGCTCGGCGCCGTCCTGGCGCACCGGATCCCCGACTACGTCGAGGACGGCCTGCGGAACCTGGGGCCGAAGGGCGCCGAGCTCGCGCAGGGCGCGACGGGCGGCTCCGGCGAGATCCCCGACATGGACCAGGTGCCCGAGCCCCTGCGCGGAGTCCTCGAGGCCGCGTACGGGCACGGCATCGCCGACGTCTTCCTCATCGGCGCGTGCGCCGCACTCGTCGCCTTCCTGCTCGTGGTCTTCATCAAGGAGGTCCCGCTGCAGACCAAGGGCGCGATGGACCAGTCCGCCGCCGAGGAGGCCGGTTCCGCGGCCACGGAGGCCGGCGAGGACTCCGAGGCCTACGCCCCGGAGCTCGTCGCGGTCGGCGCCGAGCCGAGCGCCCCGCGCGCCCGCCCCCCCCCCGGGGGGCCCCCCCGCCGCGCCCGCCGGCCCGGGGGGGGGCCCGGCCGGGGGGGGGGGTATTAAAAAAAAAAAGCCCCCCACACCCCCGAAGATAGG
>NZ_JBHXAW010000038.1:0-22418 GCF_042726645.1 Isoptericola sp. NPDC060257 | reverse complement strand
GACGCGTTCACGGGCGCCAGGGCGCCCTCCACTGCGGGAGGAAGACGTCCCCGCGAAGAACCTCTCGACCGGCGCGACCCTTGTCGGCTCACGGTTGTCGGCCCACGGTTGTCGGCCCACGGTCGTCGGCGAGCGACGGCCGGCAGGCGCGGTGTCACGACCGTCCTGGGCGCGACAGGAGCGCGAGGTCCACCGGGTCGACGATCGTCTCGAGCTCGTCGCGCACCCACCAGTCGCCCGTCCGGCGTCGCTCGTCGGGCGTCGTGTAGCGGTAGCGGAACAGGCGCATTCGTACCCAGCGCGGCGGTGCGCCGTCGAACGGGTCGTGCCGCAGCAGGCGGAGCGTCGCCGGGTCCGCCTCGAGCAGCCGCAGGCACAGCCGCGGCAGCCACGGCACGGGTGCGCCGAGCGGGACGAACCACAGCACCCAGTCGATCCGCAGGTGGTACGGGGCGACCTGGGGCGGGCGCCGGTGCACGTTGCCGGGCTTGCCGCGGAAGCCGTACTCGCGCCAGTCGTCGGGGCCGGGCCGCTCGGCGAGCGTGCCCTCGACGATCACCTCGTCGCGACGACGCGTCACGCTGCCGAACGCCCCGTACGCGTTCACGAGCCGCAGCGGATCGAAGCTCGCGTTCATCCTCTGGTGCGACGAGAGGAGGTTGAGCGCCGGGCGCACGGACAGCACCGCGAGGAGCACGACGACCAGGGTCGCCGCGACGAGGTAGCCGGTCGGCACCGGGGGTGCCGGGCCGGCGGCCGGGGCGAGGCCGCCGAGCAGGGTGCGCCACACGTCGTCGGACACCATGGCCGCGCCGAGCACGATCGCCGCCCAGTTCAGCCAGGCGAAGTTGCCGGTGAGCACCAGCCAGCCCTGGGTCAGGACGACGACGCCGCCCGCGACGCTCGGCCACGGCTGCGGGAGCCACAGCAGCCACGGCACGAGCAGCTGGGTGACGTGGTTGCCGACCACCTCCGTGCGGTGCCACCAGCGCGGCAGATGGTGCGCGTGCCAGCTGAACGGGCCGGGCATCGGCTGGGACTCGTGGTGGTAGTCCATGGCGGTGAGGTCGCGCCAGGCGGGGTCGCCGCGCCACTTGATGAGGCCCGCGCCCAGCTCGAGGCGGAACAGCAGCCAGCGGGCGGCGAGCACGAGCAGGAACGGGACGGGCACGGCGGGGGAGCCGAACCAGGCGGCCAGGAACGCGAGCTCGCACAGCAGCGTCTCCCAGCCGAACGCGTAGAAGCGCTGGCCGACCGAGACGAGCGAGAGATAGCCCGCCCACAGCGCGAGCAGGACGACGGTCGTGACCCACCACGGCCCGGTCTGCGGCAGCCCCACGACCAGGGCGGCGCCCCCTGAGGTCCCGAGCACCCCCACCACGACCAGCAGGCGGTCGGAGTAGTGCAGGTGGAACAGCGACGGCGCGTCACGGAACCGCACCCGCGCCGTGAACCGCCGCACCGGCAGCAGCCCGCGGTCGCCGAGCAGGGGGCGGAACTGGCCCAGGGCCTGGAGGAAGGCCAGGCACAGCAGCGCGCCGACGCCGCGCTGCAGCACCTCGCGGGCGACGTCGTAGTCGGCGGTGGCCCACCAGCCGCTGAGCTGGTCCACCTGCCATCCCCGCTGCTCAGGCACGCCTCCACGCTAGTCGCGGGCGGCGTCGCCCGCCTCGACCAGCCGCTGCACGAGGGCGTGCGCGGCCGGGGTCGGCGCGCCGACGGTGAGCGCGAGCACCTCGCGGGTGGCGCCGGGCAGGGGCTGCGCCACGACGTCCGGGTTCCGGTGCGCCCGCAGAGCGAGCGACGGCAGCAGGCTCACCCCCGCGCCGGACGCGACGAGCGCCTGCACGGCCACGTAGTCGTCGGTCTCGAACGCGATGCGGGGATCGAACCCGGCGGTGGCGCAGCGCGCGACCAGGTCGGCGCGGCACCGCTCGCACCCCGCGATCCAGGCGGCGTCGCGCAGGTCGGCCAACGGCGGCGGGACGTCGCCGGAGCCGCTCGACACGTCCGGTCCGTCGAGGGCGTCGGTCGCCCGCCGGACGAGGGCGATGGGCTCGGAGTGCACGACGGTCACCTCGAACCGCGACAGGTCCGTGTCCGGCCGGGCGGTCGGGGCGTCGGTGTGCCGGAAGACGAGGGCGACGTCGACGTCGCCGGCCTGGAGCGCGGCGATCGCCTCCGGGGGCTCGGCCTCGACCAGGCCGACCCCGAGCCCGGGGTGCGCGGCCCGCAGCCCGGCGACGGCGGCCGGCACCAGGGTCGCGAGCGCGGAGGGGAACGCGGCCAGCCGGGCGCGGCCGGCGCGGAGGCCGACCAGGGCGTCGAGCTCGCGCCGCGCGCCCTCGACGCGGCCGAGGATCTCCTCCGCACGCGCGGCGAGGAGGCGGCCCGCCTCGGTGAGGCGGACGCCGCGGCCCGCGCGCTGCAGCAGGGCGATCCCCGCCTCGGCCTCGAGCCGCGCCAGATGGTGGCTCACCGACGGCTGGGCGTAGTGCAGCTCGCGCGCCGCCGCGGTCACCGACCCGGTGCGCGCGACGGCGGCCAGGACGCGCAGACGCGTGAGGTCGAGGTGGGGCGAGGGAGCGGGTTCGACGGACACGGCGCCAGCCTACGACCAATCATCGGCCGTATCGATGACGGGAAGTCATAACAGGCATTGGACCTATCGGTCGGCGCGGGGCGATCCTGCTGTGATGACGACGACGACGACCCCGCAGCCTGCCCCCGAGGTGCCCGCGCCGCCGACGATGCGCGACGTGCTGGCCGCCGCCCGGCGGATCGAGGGGCTCGTCGTCCGCACGCCCGCCCTGGCCCACCCGGAGCTCGACCGCGCCGCCGCGGAGGCCGGCGCCGCCGGCGCGAGCCTCGTCGTCAAGCACGAGAACCTGCAGCACACGGGAGCGTTCAAGGTGCGCGGGGCGCTGAACCTCCTGCTCGGGTTCGACGACGACGAGCGCCGGCGCGGCATCGTCGCCTACTCCACGGGGAACCACGCCCAGGCGCTGGCCCACGCCGCCCGCCGCACCGGCACGGGCTGCACGATCGTCATGCCCGAGCGCCCGAACCCCCTGAAGGAGCGGGCCGTGCGCGACCTCGGCGCCGACGTCGTGCTGCACGGGGCGACGTTCGACGACGCCCGGGCCCGCGCCGGCGAGGTGGCCGCCGCCACCGGGGCACGCCTCGTGGGCGCGGCGAACGAGCCGGTCCTCGTCGCCGGCGTGGCCACCGCGACGCTCGAGCTCCTGGAGCAGGCGCCGGACCTCGAGGTGCTCGTCGTCCCCGTCGGCGGGGGCTCGGGCGCAGCGGCCGCCTGTCTCGTCGCGAGCGCGCTCGCCCCGGGGCCGCGGGTGGTCGCCGTGCAGGCCGCGGCGTCGCCGGCCGCCCACGACTCCTGGCGCGCGGGCGAGCTGCGCACCGCCGCCAACGCCACCCGCGCCGAGGGGCTCGCCGTCGGGTGCGGGTTCGCCCTCACCCAGGCCGTGCTCCGCGAGCGGCTGGCGGACTTCCTGCTCGTGGACGACGACGCCATCGCCGCCGCGCAGCGCCACTACCTCACCGGCGCGCGGACCGTCGCCGAGGGGGCCGGCGCCGCGGCCCTCGCCGCCGTCCTCAGCCACCCCGCCGCGTTCGCCGGGCGACGCGTCGGCGTCGTCTGCTCCGGAGGCAACGCCAGCGAGACCGAGCTCCGCCGCGCCCTGGCGGCCTGACCCGACGGCCGCGTCGCGACCGCTCACCGGGTGGGATGGCACGGCCCGGGGATACGCTGCCCGGCATGGCCCGCTACTTCGACGTCCACCCCGTCGACCCGCAGCCCCGGGCGATCGGCCAGGTCGTCGCGCTGCTGAACGACGGGGGCCTCATCGCCTACCCGACCGACTCCGGGTACGCCCTCGGCTGCCGCGTCGGCCAGCACGACGGCACGGAGCGGATCCGCCAGATCCGGCACCTGGACGCCGGCCACCACTTCACCCTCGTGTGCGCGGACTTCGCCCAGCTCGGCCAGCTCGTGCGCCTCGACAACAGCGCCTTCCGCGCCATCAAGGCGGCCACCCCGGGGCCCTACACCTTCATCCTGCCGGCCACGCCGGAGGTCCCGCGGCGCCTCGCGCACCCCAAGAAGAAGACCATCGGCGTGCGCATCCCCGACTCCCGGGTGGTGCAGGCGCTGCTGCGCGAGCTCGGGGAGCCGCTCCTGTCGTCGACCCTCATCCTGCCGGGGGCCGAGCAGCCCCTCACCGACGGCTGGCAGGTGAAGGAGGAGCTCGACCACGTGGTCGACGCCGTCGTCGACGCGGGCGAGGTCCTGGCGGAGCCCACGACCGTCGTCGACTGGTCCGAGGGATACCCCGACGTCGTCCGCGTCGGGGCCGGCGACCCGTCCCGATTCGAGTAAGGGTCCGAGCACCGACCCGGGCAGGCGTCCCGAGCGGCCGGACGTACCCCGCAGGCCTCCCCGGGCACGGTTAGGGTGCTGCCCATGAGCGACCGCGGACTTGCCCTGGCCCGATCCAAGATGCAGGCGGAGGGCGTCGCCCCCGCCGCGATCGAGACCTTCACCCGCTTCTACCACCTGCTGGAGTCGGGGGAGACCGGGCTCGTGCGCGAGGCCGACGTCGACCCTCTCACCGACCTGCCGCGGCACGCCGACCTCGCGGTCTCGGACGCCGACGCCCAGGCCGCCCTCGCGCAGACGGCGATCATCAAGCTCAACGGCGGGCTCGGCACGTCCATGGGCATGGACAAGGCGAAGTCGTTGCTCACCGTGCGCGACGACGCACGGGGCGAGGAGGGCGGGGCACTCTCCTTCCTCGACGTCATCGTCCGCCAGGTGCGCGCCGCCCGGGAGGCGACGGGCGCCCGCCTGCCGCTCGTGCTGATGAACTCGTTCCGCACGCGCGACGACACCCTCGCCGCGCTCGCGCCCTACGACGACCTCGCCGTCGACGGCCTCCCGCTGGACTTCCTCCAGAACCGCGAGCCCAAGCTGCGCGCCGACACCCTCGAGCCCGTCGAGTGGCCCGCCGACCCCACCCTCGAGTGGTGCCCGCCCGGGCACGGCGACCTCTACCCGGCCCTGCACGCGTCCGGCGTCGTGCGCGCGCTCCTGGACGCGGGCTTCCGCTACGCCAGCGTCTCCAACTCCGACAACCTCGGCGCGGCCCCCGACGGCGCGATCGCCGCATGGTTCGCGGCGTCCGGGGCTCCGTACGCGGCCGAGATGTGCCTCAAGTCGCCCGCCGACGTCAAGGGCGGCCAGCTCGTCGTGCGCAAGAGCGACGGCCGCATCGTGCAGCGCGAGACGGCGCAGACGCACCCCGACGACGTCGACGTCTCGCTCGACCCGACGGTGCACCGCTACTTCCACACGAACAACCTGTGGTTCGACCTCGAGGCGCTCGCGGCCGAGCTCGACCGCACCGGCGGCGTGCTCGAGCTCCCGCTGATCCGGAACGAGAAGACCGTGGACCCGACGGACGCGTCCTCGCCCGCCGTCGTCCAGATCGAGTCCGCGATGGGCGCGGCCGTGGCCGTCTTCGAGGGCGCGACGGCGATCGAGGTGGGGCGCGAGCGGTTCCTGCCGGTGAAGACGACGAGCGACCTGCTGCTCATGCGCTCGGACGTCTACGAGCTCACCGACGACTACCGGCTGGTCGCCCAGGTCGACGCGCCGCTGGTGAAGCTCTCGACGACCTACAAGCAGATCGCGGGCTTCGACGCGCGGTTCGCCCAGGGTGCGCCGTCGCTGCGGGCGGCGTCGTCGCTCACGGTCGAGGGCGACTGGACCTTCGGAGCCCGCGTGCGCGCCGAGGGCGACGCGGTGCTCACCGACGCCGGCGAGCCCGCCACCGTGCCCGACGGCGCGACCGTCACCGCGGACGGCGTCACCCCCTGAGCGCCCGCCCCCGGCCGGCGGGTCAGGCGGGGAGGTCGACGACGCGGTCGGCGCCGGGGACGGGTGTGAGCGTGCCGGCGGACGCCGCGGCCAGGTCGTCGCGCAGGCGGGGGAGCTCGGCCGGCGGCACGAGCAGCGCCAGGCGGGCGACGGCGGCGTACGTCGGCTCCTCGAGGACGGCGCCGTGGGTCTGGGCCCAGTCGCGCAGCAGGTGGTCGACGCGGCCGGCGTCGGCGTGCGGGACGTCGACCGTGACCTCGGTGAGCACCTCGCGCCGGCGCAGCAGCCCGCCGGCCGCGGCCACGTCCAGGGCCTCGGCGACGGCGCCGGAGTAGGCGCGCACCAGGCCGCCGGCGCCGAGCAGGACGCCGCCGAAGTAGCGCGTCACGACCGCCACGACGTCGGTGACCTCCCGGCGGCGCAGCACCTCCAGCATGGGCACGCCCGCGGTGCCGGAGGGCTCGCCGTCGTCCGAGGAGCGCTGCTGGTCGGCGTGCGTGCCGACGACCAGCGCCACGCAGTGGTGGCGGGCGTCCCAGTGCTCCTTGCGCAGGCGGGCGACGACGGCGTCCGCCGCCTCGACCGACGGCGCCGGGGACAGGTGCGCCAGGAAGCGCGACCTCTTCACCACGAGCTCGTGGTCGACGGGGGCCGCGAGCGTGCCGGGGAGCCCGCCCCGGGGCGTCGCGGGGGCGGGGCTGTCGGGTCGGCTCACCGCACGAGGCTACGACGCCCGCCGACACGCCGGGCCTCCTCCCGAGAAAAAGTGTGCCAAGCGCCAGGATAGGCCCATGACGCGGAGCACGGGGGAGCCCCCCGCCCCAGAGGCTGACGGCGCCGACGCCGCACCGGTCGCCCGGTACCCACGACCGACGGTCACGCTGGACGAGGCGGAGTGGGTGTGGCGCGAGCTGTCCGTGGAGGCGCTGCGCCCGGGCGGGAAGCCGGAGGTCGTGCGCCTCGCCGTGATCGCCGGGCTGACGCGGGCGACCGGGGCGCGCTACGGCGACCTGCTCCGCGTGCGGGCGGAGGACCTCGACCTGGGTCCGGAACCGGACGCCGCCGCGCGCCGCGGGCGGGTCGGGGGCACGCGGGACCCGGGGGAGGGGAGGGTGCTGCTGCGGCACGGCAAGCACCGGACCCTCCGGCAGCACCGCCTGCCGGCGGAGGTGGTGCTGCTGCTGCGGCACTGGATGGTGGTGCGCGAGGAGCTGGCCGCCGAGCTGGAGGGCTCCGTGCCGCGCGCGCTGCTGCTCACGGTGCACCACACGCACGACCACGGCACGACGATCTCCAGCGGGCTGCCGATCACGCGGCAGGGGCTGGTCCTGTCCTGGCGGCGCTTCGTCCACCGCACCAACGCGCGCTACGGGGCGGTACGGGCGCCCTTGCCCACGCGGTTCGAGCAGGTGCGGCGGGCGTGGGTGGACGCGGGCGTGCCGGACCTCGGTCGGGACATGGCGCCGGCCTCGGGCGCACCCGCGTCCGAGGCCTCTTCAGAAAAATAGTGTGCCAAGCGTCCTCAAACACTAACTCCGGCCGCGAAACCCTGACGGCAACAGGGACGAACGGACCGGCCCCGCGACGTACGAGGCCGGCCCGTGGGCGCGAAGACGCGGCTGTGCGTCAGGCGGTGGCGATGCCCAGCAGCGGTGCGCCGGGGGAGTGCGACGGCAGCTCCTGGAAGCCGTACCGGTCGTAGAACGCGCGGGCGCGGGTGTTGCTCGGGTCCATGCCGAGGTGCACGCCGGGCACCCCGCGCGCGGCGAGCGCAGCGCGCAGCGTGTCCATGAGCGCGCGACCGAGCCCGCGGCCCTGGTTCTCGGGCAGCAGGTCGATGTGCAGGTGCGCGGGGTACCGGTCGAGCTCGCCGGGGCTGATGCCGCGCACCATGCGGCCGGGGTCCTTCCCGGCGTCGAGCAGGGCCGCCTCCGAGAACCCGGGCTCGCGCCCCGACGGCGGGGCGCCGGCCTCCGGGTGGCGCTCGGCGAACCCGGGGCCCCAGGCCCGCTCCCACCACGCCACGAAGTGGCGGGTGTCGGCGACGCCGATGACGTACCCGGTGAGGCGGCCGTCGTCGACACGCAGGACGTCGTCCGCGGGGTCCGCGGGGACGGCATCGCGCGCCGGCTCCTCGTCGGGGCGCACGACGACGAACGCGAGCTCCGGTGCGTACTCCAGGTACGGGAGCGCGAACACCTCGGGCATGAGGAGGTCGTCGGAGTAGTGGCCGCGGGCGTCGGAGCCGGCGGCGGCGGTGCGGACGCAGACCTCGGCGACGGCGGCCCGATCGGTGTCGCGGTAAGGGCGGATCACGGGGTCATCATGCCGCAGGGGTGTCGTCCACCGGAGCGGAGGACACCCCTGCGGGCGTGGGCACGACGGCGGGTGCTGCGCCTACTTCTTCTTCCGCGCGCTCGTGGTCTTGGCGGACGTCGTGCTGGCCGCGGCCGTCTTGGCCGGCGCCTTCGATGCGGTCTTCGGTGCGGCCTTCGCGCCCGCGCTGCGGGTCGACGTCGACCGGGCGCCGGCTGCCGCCTTCTCCGCGGCGCCCGTCTCCGTGGTGGCACCCGCGGTCGAGAGGTCGCCGCCGGCGCTCTCCAGGTGGGCGCGGACGAACCAGTGGAACAGCTCGAGCTCGTGCAGGTGACCGATGAGGAGGTCGTTCGTCACGTCGTCGAGGGACTCGGTGTCCTTCGCCGCCTTCCGGTGCGCGGTGATCACGCCCTCGTAGACCTCGTCGAGCGCGCCCAGGTGCTCGATCGCGGACGCACGGCGGAGCGAGTAGTCGTCCCAGGCGCGGGCGGCGACGAGCGCGCCGGGGGTGCCGACGGGGGAGACGCCGAGCGTCGCGATGCGCTCCGCGACGGCGTCGGTCATGGCGCGCACGGCGTCCACCTGCGGGTCGAGCATCTCGTGCACCGCGATGAAGTGCGGACCCACCACGTTCCAGTGCACGTGCTTGAGGGTCAGGTGGAGGTCGGTCAGGGAGTTCAGCCGCTCCTGCAGGATGGCGGCCACCTCTGCGCCCTGCTGCGGCGTGAGCGAGGGCACCGTGTAGCGCGGGGTGTTGCGGTCAGCCATCGGGAGGTCTCCGTCCTCGTCGGGGTCGGCGCGGCCGGGAGGTCAGCGCGCCTCGCCATCGTCACGCCGGACGGCGATCCACGCGAGCGCGGCGAGGGCCACGACCCCGAGGGCCACGAGCCAGGACACCTGGCGCCCCGCCAGCGCCCACGCCGCGCCCCCGACGGCGAGAGAGGCCGCGACGACGACGCCGTCGCGCGCCAGGCCGTGCCGCAGCGCCGCGAGCTCCACGCGGTCCGTCGCGGCCACGTGCGACGCCCACCACCCCAGGCGCGTCACGAGGTACCCGAGCGGGGCGAGCCACAGCACGGCCGGGTCGAACGGCGCGGCGCCGGAGCCGAGCAGCTCGAGGGCCGCCGTCACGAGCGCGACGTGCGCGGGGGCCGGTCCCGGGCGGACCGCGGCCCAGACGGTGACGACGCCGGCGAGCAGGACGACCACCTCGGCGATCAGGTCCGTCCGCGCGCCCGCCGCGACCACGAGGGCGGCCACGGCGACGACGAACGCGACCCGGAGCACCACGCCGGGCAGCCGGCGCCCGAGCTCGACGCCGACCACGGGCAGCGGGCGCCCCGTCTCGTACCGCGACCGCCACCAGGCCCGGACCCGGGCGGGCAGGGAGCGCCTCATCGCGCCCCCACCGCGCCTCGCCGATGGCGTTCGTCGGCGCGGACCAGGGCCTCGAAGCGGAGGGCGGCGTCCTGGCGGGCGTCGCCGGCCCAGCGCACGACCGGCACGCCCTCGGCCGCCATGCGGCGCAGCCGGTCGTCCCGCTCGGCCCGGGTGACCCGCCAGGCGAGCCGCATGTGCTCCTCGTGCGCCCCCCGGACGTCGGGCAGCGTGTCGACCAGGACGACGGGGTGTCCGACGGCACGCCACGCCCGCACGAGCGCGAGCGGCTCGTCGTCGAGCACCGTGCTGAACAGGTACACGACGGCGTCCGCGGGGACCTGCGGCGCGCGCAGCCGCCGGGCGGGGGCACCGACCGGGCTGCTCAGCGCGAGCGCGTGCAGCACACGGCGCAGCTGGCGGCGGCCCGCGGCGGGCAGGAGAGGCCGACGGCGCCGGCCGAGGTCGTCCACCCCGACCCGGTCGCCGGCGGCGACGAGCGCGCCGGCCACGGACGCGGCGGCGTGCCGGGCGAGGTCGAGGGACGTCGGCTCGTCGACGCGCTGCGGGCCGGTGCCGCGCCAGGTGCGCAGGTCCGGCCCGACGTCGTCGCGCGAGTCGACGACGAGCACCGCGGTCGCCTCGGCCGTGGCGTAGGTGCGCCGGACGTACAGGGTCGACAGGTCGGGCGAGCGCCGCGCGGTGGTGTGCCAGTCGATGCGCCGCAGCCGGTCGCCGGGCGCGAAGGGGTGCACGTCGCGGAGCTCGTCGCCGTCACCGAGCCGCCGGGAGGTGTGCGGACCGGTGAGCCCTCGCAGACGGCGGGGCACGGGCACGCGCCCGAGCGGCATCGCCGTGGGGAGCACGAGCCGGTCGGGCGCGGTGACGGAGACGGGGTCCTCGGTCGTCGCCCCGCCGGCGCCGTAGCCGCGTGCGTCGACGTGGAAGGTGCGCTGCGGGCCGGTGCGCACGGTGCTCAGGGTGAGGGGCAGTTCGCGCGGGCCGGCGGCGACCACGACCCCGGCCGTGCGGTGCCCGGGCGCGGAGACCCGCGCGTGCACCAGCTCCGTCCCGGGTGCCGGGTCGAGGCGCAGGACGGCGGTGAGCTCCCCGGGGGCGGCGGCGGCCGAGGTCGGGTCGATCACCACACCGGTGCCCCGTCGCGGCGTGCCCGAGCGCCATGCCCCGGGTCGGCCGGCCCACAGCGCGCCGAGGAGGGGGGCCACGCCGAGCAGGGCGACGTCGGCCCGGCCCGCCAGCAGGCCCAGTCCGAGCACGAGCACCCCGGTGCCGAGCCCGGCGGCGGCCTGAGGGCTGCGTCGCCAGACGGCCGCGGCCGCGCTCGTGGTGGTGGGCCCGCTCATGCGCCCGTCACCCCCGCCGGCCCACCGTGGCAGGCCCGGGCACGGAGCCGAGGAGCTCCGAGACGACGTCCTGGGCGCGGACCGCAGACGCCCACGCGGTCGGCGTGAGGGTGAGGCGGTGCGCGAGCACCGGGACCGCGACCCGCTTGACGTCCTCGGGCAGCACGAAGTCGCGGCCGTCGAGGACGGCGACCGCGCGGGCCAGGAGCAGGAGGTTCTGCGAGCCGCGGGGCGAGGCGCCCACCTCGAGCGCCCCGTGGGTGCGCGTGGCGGCGGCGAGGTCGACGCAGTAGCCCGCGACGTCCGGGTCCACCTCGGTCGTCTCGACGCCGGCCTGCATGGCGAGGACGGTCGCGGCGTCGACGACGGGGCGCACGGGGGCCGCCTCCTGGCGCCGCGCGACGCGGCGCAGCAGCACGTCCCGCTCCTGGGCCCGGTCCGGGTAGCCGACCTCGAGCCGGACCATGAACCGGTCGAGCTGCGCCTCCGGGAGCGGGTAGGTGCCCTCGTACTCCACGGGGTTGGAGGTGGCCATGACGTGGAACGGGCGCGGCAGCGGTCGGCTGGCGCCGTCGACCGACACCTGCCGCTCCGCCATCGCCTCGAGCAGCGCGGACTGCGTCTTCGGCGGCGTGCGGTTGATCTCGTCCGCGAGGAAGAGCCCGGTGAACACGGGGCCGGGGCGGAAGACGAACTCGCGGCTCGCGGGGTCGAACACCGACGAGCCGGTGATGTCGCTGGGCAGCAGGTCGGGGGTGCACTGGAGGCGCGCGAAGTCGAGGCCGAGGGCGGTGGCCAGCGAGCGTGCGGCGAGCGTCTTCCCGAGCCCGGGCACGTCCTCGAAGAGCACGTGCCCGCCCGCGAGCACGGTGGCCAGGGCGAGTTCGAGGGTGTCGCGCATGCCGACGACGGCCGTGCCGACCTCGTCCAGGACGCGGTGGCCCTGGGCCGCGACCTCGGCGACGGGGAGGGGGTGCGCCGGAGTCCTCGGTTCGGGGGCGTCGGGCGGGTCGACGGTCATCTCGGGGGCCTTCCTGCGGGGTGGTCGGGGGACGGGGAGGGTGACTGAGCGGTGGCGCGTGCGGTGGCGGGTGCGGTGGTCGGCACCGCGTCGATCGCGTCGAGCCAGCGGTGCACCTCGACCCTGCTCACGGGGCGGCGGGCGACCAGCCCGTCGACGACGTCGGTGCCGAGGAGCCGCGCGGCCGCCTCGGGGCCGCCGGGCGCGGCGAGGTCGACGCCCCGCTCGGCGAGCCGTGCCGCCGCGAGGTCCCGGACCCGGCGCAGCACGCGGTCGCCCACGGCGCCGCTGCGGGTGAACGTGGCCCAGCCCAGCTCGCTGACGTCGTTGCGCGCGCCCTCGCGGCGGTCCTGGAGGACGTCCGGCCACGGGGCCTCGTCGCCGTCGTCGAGGCGTCGCCACAGCGCGACGGCCGTCGCGGCCACGACGACGAGCAGCGTGGCGTGCAGCGGGTCGAGCACGCCCGTGAGGACGAGCGCCGCGCAGGCCGCGAGCGCCGGGAGGCCGACGGTGAGGAGGGCGCGCAGGGGCGTGGGACGCGGGGGTCGGGCGGGGGTCATGCGTCCGGGGCGGGGTCGAGGGCGCGGGCGATGCGGGACAGGGCGGAGCGGGCGGCGTGGACGTCGTCGGGGTGCACGGGGCGGTCGGTGAACCGGGCGTGCTGGTAGAGGCGGCGGAGGGTGTCCACGTCGGGGGCGGGGACGGCGCGGCCGTCCTGGCGGCGGGCGGTGAGGAGCCGTGCGGTGAACTCGGTGGCGGTCTGTGCGGGGTCGCGCCGGGTGCCGTGGCGGGCGGCGGCGTCCTCCAGGGCGACCCAGGCGGCGACGACGGCGTCGTGCGGGGTGGCGGCGTCGTCGATGCGGGCGAGGGCGGTCACCACGGCGTCCTGGAGCTCGGGCAGGGGGAGGTCGGCCACGGTGGCGGTGGTGGCGTGGCCGGGTGCGAGGCCGTCGGCGTCGTCGTCCTCGGGGGTGGCGAGGGCGCGGACGACGCGGCGGGCGAGGAACCACAGGAGGACGGCGACGAGGAGGGCCCCGGCGACGGAGAGGGCGACGACGATCCAGGTGATGACGTCGTAGGAGGGCGGGGGCTGGTCGCCGGGGACGATCTCGCCGGGCATCTGGGGCTGGACGGGGTCGGAGGCCGCGGGCTGGGGGAGGGCGACGTCGGGGAGCCGGAAGCGCCAGGGGGTGGCGGTGGCGGCGCCGAGCACGACGAGGAGGGCGAGCGCGGCCCCGGCGAGGGGCGCGAGGGCGCGGCGTGCCGCGTGCCGGGTCCGCGTCGGTGGGGCCATGCGCCGACGCTATCGGGTGGCGGGGTCCTCGTGGGTGAGGTGCTCGGCGTGCATGCCGGCGACGGCGGCGGCGACGAAGGCGGCGGGGTCGCCGTCGAGGGAGCGGCCCATGGTGGACAGGCGGGCGGGGGAGCCGCGCAGGGCGTCGAGGAGGGCGGTGTCGGCGGGGACGTCGACGAGGCGGTGCCGGGGGGCGAGGGTGCCTGCCTGGTCGTGGACCTGGCGGGTGAGCTCGGTGCCCCAGGGGGCCAGGGACTCGAGGTCGCCGGTGGGGTCGGGGACGGGGACGTCGGCGGCCGCGAGCGCCACGCGCCCGTAGGCGGTGAGGCTGTGGTGGGAGACACCGCGGTGGCGGTCTCGGGGGTCGGCGCCGGAGACGCGCAGGGAGGCGACGGGGCGGCCGCCGAGGGTGGCGGCGGCGTTGACGGCCTCTCCGGCGGCGACGCCGGAGAAGCCCCACCGGGTGCCGGTGCCGAGGTTGCCGGGGCCCTGGGCGAGGACGACGAGGTCGGCGCCGGAGACGTGGCGGGCGGCGAGGAGGCCGGTGTGCGCGGTGACGGCCTCGAGGTCGCCTCCGAAGGCCTGCCCGACGGTGACGGTGGTGTGGAGCCACCCGGCGTCGCGGAGGGTGGCGACGGTGCGGGAGAACGCGGCGGGCAGGGCGCCGCCGTCGGTCATGACGTAGGCGACTCGGGGGCGGGGCCGGCCGGCGAGGTCGGCGGCGTGGCGGGCGCCGGCGACGACGGCGGGCAGGGCGGAGTGCAGGTCGGCGACGACGACGGGGAGGCCGGCGAGGTCGTCGGCGTCGCGGAGGGTGTCGTGGTGGGCGGACTCCTGCTCGTCGACGCCGAGGACCATGGCCTGCAGGGGGGTGTAGCGGGCCTTGACGAGGTGGCCGGGGCCGGCGTGGGGGTCGGCGGGCAGGGCGGTGGAGTCCCCGGCGGGGCCGACGACGAGGGCGTACCCGCCGGTGCCGAGGCCGCGGGCGAGCGCGGAGACGTTGAGGAGCAGGCGGTCGCCGACGTCCGGGTCTCCGACGAGGGTCGTGTAGGCGAGGCCGCGGACCTCCCAGGGCGCGGTGGTGAGGTCGCGCGACGGCAGGGGGGCGTCGAGGCGGAGGGTGACCTCGCGGGCACCGGTCCAGGCGGCGCCGCGGGACGTGACGGTGCCGGTGCGCCAGGTGACGTGCCCGGTGGGCGCGTCGTCGCGGGGCGTGCGGGGCTGGGGCTGGTTCGGCGCTGTCGTCACCCACGAGAGGCTACCGGCGACTAAGTTGGTGCCGATGCCTGCGAACCCCGTGGAACCGGCCTCCGGCCCGCCCGTCGCCGCGCCGTCCGACCCTGCGCCGTCGTCGCGGGGCACCCCGCCGGCCGAGCGGCTGCTGAACCTCGTCATCGCGCTGGTGAACACGAGCGCGTCGATGACGAAGCAGCAGGTGCGCGCGGGGGTGGCGGGGTACGGCGACGCGCCGTCGACGGAGGCGTTCGAGCGGATGTTCGAGCGCGACAAGGACACGTTGCGGGCGCTCGGCATCCCGATCGTCACGGTGGACGCGGGCGGGCACAGCGATGAGGTCGGGTACCGCATCGACAACGACGCGTACGCGCTGGGTGCGGTGGACCTGACGCCGGCGGAGCTGGGCGTGGTGGCGCTGGCGGCGCAGCTGTGGTCGGACAAGACGCTGCGCACGGACATGTCGCGCGCGATGACGAAGCTGCGGGCGGCGGGCGCGGGGGAGGTCGCCGTGGACGCGGTGGCCGGGCTGGCACCGCGGGTGCGGGCGGCGGGCGACGCGTACGTGCCGCTGCTGGAGGCGGTCTCGGAGCGGCGGGACGTGTCGTTCCGGTACCGGGCCGCGAGCACGGGGCAGGAGCTGACGCGGCACGTGGAGCCGTGGCGGATCGCGGCGCGGGGCAGCGGCTGGTACCTGGTCGGATTCGACCGGGCGCGCGGCGCGGCGCGGGTGTTCCGGCTGTCGCGGATCTCGGGCAAGGTGCGCGTGGGTGCGCAGGCGGGCGCGTTCGACGTGCCCGACGCGGTGGACGTGGACGCCATGCTCGGGGAGCGGGTCGGGGCGCTGCAGCGGGCGCGGCTGGCCGTGGTGCCGGAGCGGGCGCAGGCGCTGCGGGCGCGGGCGGTGCCCGCGACCGACGGCGGCGACCCTGCCAAACATGACGACGGTGGGAACGGCGGCGACGGCGTGCGGCGCGCCGGCCGCCGCGACGGGCGGGACCTGCTGGAGGTGGAGTTCCGCAGCCTGTCGGCGTTCGCGGACGAGGTGGCGGGGTACGGGCCTGCGGTCGTGGTGCTGGAGCCGCCGCAGCTGCGCGCGGACGTGCTGCGCCGCCTGGAGGCGGCCGCGGGGCTCGACGCCGCGGGCGTCGCGGGCTCGGCCGGCGAGGACACGGGCACCGGTACGGACACGGCGGGGGAGGCGACGGATGGCTGAGCGGGCGGACGACCGGCTGGTGCGGCTGCTGGGGCTGGTGGCGTTCCTCGACGGCGCGGGGCCGGTGCGGGTGGAGGAGCTCGCGGACCGGTTCGGCGTGACGCCACGCCAGGTGCGCGAGGACGTGGACGCCCTGTGGGTGTCCGGCACCCCCGGGTACATGCCGGACGACCTCATCGACTTCGACGCGTTCTCGCTGGAGGACGGCGTCGTGACCCTGACGCAGGCGCGCGGCATGACCCGCCCGCTGCGGCTCGGCACCCGGGAGGCGGTGGCGCTCGTCGCCGCGCTGCGCGCGATGCACGCCTCGCCCGCGGTGCAGGCGGACCGGCGGCGGGCCGCCGTCGTCGCCTCCGCCCTGGACAAGCTGACCGCCGCGACCGGCGAGGCCGCGGGCGCCGTGGACGTCCAGCTCGAGGGCGACGGGGACCCGCAGGTCGTCGCGGCCGTCACGACCGCGCTCGCCGACGGTCGCCGCCTGCACCTGCGCTACGTCAACGCCGCCGACGTCACCACCGAGCGCGACGTCGACCCGCTGCGCCTGCTCACCCAGGACGGCGCCATGTACCTCGTGGGCTGGTGCCTGCGGGTGGACGGGCGCCGCACGTTCCGGGTGGACCGCATCCTCGACGCCCGCGTGCTGGAGGAGCCGGTCGCCGAGCGCGACGTCGCCGTCGCGGGCGACCTGGGCGCCGACGTGTGGGCGTCCGTCGCGCACCGGGGCGCCCCGGCCGCGACGCTGCGGCTCGCGTCCGCGGCCCGCTGGGTCGCGGAGGAGGTGCCCGCGGAGTCGGTGCGCGACCTGCCCGACGGCACGGTCGAGGTGCGGCTGCGGGTCACGAACCCCGCATGGCTGCGGCGCCTGCTGCTCGCCAACGCACCCGACGTCGTCGCCGTCGACCCGCCCGACGTGGCGCACGACGTCGCGCAGTCCGCCCGGGCCGCGCTCGCCGCGTACGCCGCCACCACCGCGGACGGGCCCGCCGGCAGCGTGACCGGCACCGCCGAGACCAGCTCCGACGAGACCGTAGGCTGACCGGCATGTGGGGCTGGATCTGGGCGGGGCTCGTCGTCGCGACCCTCGTGGGCGCGTTCTTCCTCGGACGCCACCTGTGGCGCACCGGCGTACGCGCCCTGCGCGAGGCGTCCCGCGCCGGGGAGGTGCTCGGGTCCGCCGCCGACCGCATCTCCGCCGCCGTCGCCGAGGCGGAGGCGCACCGCGTCGACACGTCGCCCACGCTCTTCGACGACCCGGTCGTGCTGCGCGAGCGCGTGGCCGAGCGCCGCCGCCTCACGACCGAGCGGGCCGCGGCACGCCGCGAGCGCCGGGCCGCGACGTGGCGGCGGTGGCAGGACGAGAGCTGGCTCGCCGCCCGCACCGCCGACAAGGCGGCGCACGCCGACCTGAGGTCCCGCACCCGGGCGCGGAGGCGCTAGCCTCCCCACCACCGGCTGCGCCGCCCGGTGCAGCACCCGCAGCACCACCCGGGAGGGAACGATGACGTTCTTCGCACCGCAGACCTGGGACGGCGCCGCTTACGTCGGCGGCTGGACCCCGCTGACCGGCACCCGGCCGGTCGTCTCCCCGGCCACGGGGGCCACGCTCGCCACGGTCGCGGACGCGTCCCCGGCGGACCTCGACCGGGCGGTCGGGACGGCCCGCGCGGCCCAGGCCGACTGGGCGGGGCGACCCGCCGAGGAGCGGGCCGCCGTGCTGCGGCGGGCGGCCGCGCTGACGGAGACGCACCGGGACGTGCTGGAACGGTGGCTCGCGGACGAGGCGGGCTCCGCCCACGGCAAGGCGGCGTTCGAGGTGGGCCTCGTCGTGGACGAGCTGCACCAGGCCGCGGCGACCGCGCTCGTGCCGTACGGGCAGCTGCTGCGCTCCGGCCGCCCGCGGCTGTCGCTGGCGCGGCGGCGCCCGGTGGGCGTCGTCGGGGTGATCTCGCCGTTCAACTTCCCGGCCATCCTGTCCGTGCGGTCGGTGGCGCCCGCGCTCGCCCTGGGGAACGCGGTGGTGCTCAAGCCGGACCCGCGCACCGCCGTGAGCGGCGGGCTCGTCCTGGCGGCCGTGCTGGAGGAGGCGGGCCTGCCGGCCGGGGTGCTCGCCGTGCTGCCGGGCGGGTCGGACGTCGGCGCGGCGCTCGTGGAGCATCCCGACGTGCCGCTGCTGTCCTTCACGGGGTCGACGGCGGCGGGCCGGTCGATCGGCGCGACCGCCGGGCGGCTGCTCAAGCGGGCGCACCTGGAGCTCGGCGGGAACAACGCGATGGTGGTGCTGCCCGACGTGGACGTCGCGGCCGCGGCCTCCGCGGGCGCGTGGGGCTCCTTCCTGCACCAGGGCCAGATCTGCATGACCACGGGGCGCCACCTGGTGCACGCCGACGTGCACGACGAGTACGTCGAGGGGCTGGCGGCGTCGGCCCGCGCCCTGGTGGCGGGCGACCCGGCGTCGGGCGCCCCGCTCGGGCCGCTCATCGACGACCACCAGCGCGACCGCGTGCACGGCCTCGTCACCGCCACGACCGACGCGGGCGCCCGGCTCGAGGCCGGCGGCACGTACACCGACCGCTACTACGCGCCCACGGTGCTGTCCGGGGTGCGGCCGGAGCACCCGGCGTTCGCGCAGGAGGTGTTCGGGCCGGTGGCGCCCGTGCTGGCGTTCGACGACGTGGACGAGGCCGTGGAGCTGGTGCGCGGCAGCGAGTACGGGCTGTCGGTCGCGGTGCTGACCGGCGACGCGTTCGCCGGCTACGAGCTGGCGGACCGCCTGCCCGCCGGGATCGTGCACGTCAACGACCAGACGGTCGACGACGAGGCGCAGGCGCCGTTCGGCGGGGTCGGCGTCTCGGGCACCGGCGCCCGGTTCGGTGGCCACGACGCCAACGTGGAGGCCTTCACCGAGACGCAGTGGGTGACGGTGCAGCCCCGGGTGCAGGGCTACCCGTTCTGACCGGATCCGCCGGCCGGAGCGCCGTTCGGGCCGTGTCGTCACCCGAACGTCACCTTCGCGACCCCGGGGACCCACTAGGGTTGACCCCGACACACCCCCGCTCACGGGCGGACGAGAACGAGGAGCCATTCTCATGGGCATGCTCAAGCCCTGGCACATCATCGTGCTGGTGGTCGTGATCCTGCTGCTGTTCGGGGCGCGCAGGCTCCCTGACCTGGCGCGCAGCGTCGGCCAGTCGCTGAAGATCTTCAAGAAGGAGGTCAAGGACCTCACGGACGACGGCAAGCTCAACGACTCGAACGAGCCGCCGGCCGACACCACGTCGCCGTCCACCGGCACCGCCCCCTCGACGGCATCGACGCCGACGTCGACCACGTCGTCGACCGCGACGAGCACGGGCGACGGCGAGCAGATCCCGGGTCTCATCGACCCGAAGCAGCCGCGGGCGTAGTCGGTGCCCGGAGACACCCGGGACCCTGAGGGGCGCATGCCCCTGCGCGAGCACCTGCTGGAGCTGCGCAAGCGGCTCTTCCTCGCCGCGTGCGGCCTCGTCGTGGGTGCGGCCGCCGGATGGGTCCTGTACGAACCGCTGCTCGCCGCGCTCCAGGCGCCCCTGAAGGTCGCCGCGCTCGAGCAGGGCAAGACGATCGCGCTCAACTTCACGGGCATGGCGTCGGCGCTCGACATGAAGATCAAGGTCTCGCTCTTCCTCGGCGTCATCGTGACGTGCCCGTGGTGGCTCTACCAGCTGTGGGCCTTCGTGACCCCGGGCCTGACCAGGCGGGAGAAGGGGTACGCCTACGGGTTCCTCGGCGCCGCGGTGCCGCTCTTCCTCGGCGGCGCCGCGCTCGCATGGTGGGTGCTCCCGCACGCCGTGGACATCCTCGCGGGGTTCGTCCCCGACGGGGCGGTGAACTTCACCGACGCGCAGGGGTACCTCAGCTTCGTCATGCGCCTCGTGCTGGCGTTCGGCATCGCGTTCGTGTCGCCCGTGTTCCTCGTCGGCCTGAACATGGCCGGCGTGCTGCGGCACGAGACGCTCGCCAAGGGCTGGCGGTGGGCGGTGCTCGTCGCGTTCGTGTTCGCGGCCGTGATGACGCCGACGCCCGACGCGCTGACGATGATCTTCGTGGCCCTGCCGATCTGCGTGCTGTACTTCGGCGCCCTCGGGCTGTGCGTGCTGCACGACCGGCGGGTCGACAAGCGCAGGGTCGCCCCCACTGTCTGAGCGGGACCCGTCGCGGCGAGGTCCGGCCGGGGCGAGCCGCCCGCTGCGCCTCGGCGTGGTCGTGAACCCCACCGCGGGCAAGGGGCGGGCCGCGCACGCCGGCGAGGGCGTGCTCGCCGGGCTGCGCCGGGCCGGGCACGACGTCGTCGACCTGTCGGGCCCGCACGCGGACGCCGCGCTCGCGCGGGCGCGCGCCGCCGTGGACGGGTCCGGGGGCCCCGGGGTCGCGCCCGGCAGGCCCGTCGACGCGCTCGTCGTCGTGGGGGGCGACGGGATGGTGCACCTCGGGGCGCAGGCCGTCGCGGGGACCGACGTCCCGCTCGGGATCGTGCCCGTGGGCACGGGCAACGACTTCGCGGCCACGCTCGGGCTGCCCGTGCGCGACCCCGCGGCGGCGGGCACCGCGCTGTGCCGGGCGCTGAACGCCGGCCCCGCCGGACGTCGCCCCGTCGACGCGGCGCTCGTCACCGGCCCGGGCCTCGCCCCGGGCGCGGGCACCGGTCCCCGCTGGGTGGCCGGCGCCGTCTCGGCCGGGCTCGACGCCGCGGTGAACGCGCGCGCCAACCTGCTGCGGCGCCCGCGCGGCAGCGCCCGGTACACCGTGGCCGCGGCGCTCGAGCTGGTGCGCTACCGGCCCTGGTCGTACCGGCTCACCTTCGACGGCGCCGTCGACCCGGTGACGACCGGTGCGGCGACGGGCGACGCCGGTACCGGGCTGCGGCTGCGGCCCGGCCCGGCCGGCACCGCGACATGGACGGGCCGGGCGGCGCTCGTCACCGCCGCCAACGGCCCGCAGATCGGCGGCGGCATCCGCGTCGCCCCGTCGGCGTCCCTCGACGACGGGCTGCTGGACGTGCTGGTCGCCACCGACCTGTCGAGGGCGGGCGCTCTCGCCGTCTTCCCGAGCATGTTCACCGGCGGCCACGTGCGCCGCCGCAAGGTGCACGTCGTGCGGGCGCGCGCCGTGACGATCGAGCCGGGGCCGGAGGCCTGGGTCGCGGGCGAGCGACCCCTGCCGGTCGCGCACGCGGACGGCGAGCGCCTCGGGGCCCTGCCGCTGCGCGTCGAGGTGCGGGCGCGCGCGCTGCAGGTCCTGGTCGAGCCGCGCTGACGCGTGTGCCCGGCTGCGTGGCGAGCTGCGTGGCGAGCTGTCAGGAACGGGCGTCGTCGGAGTGCGCCGAGCGCCGGATGACACCCGGCCCGGGACGCGGCCGGGGCCGCAGGACGAGGGGTCGGTTCCGGCGCCTAGGCTGACGGTATGACCGCCCACCCCCGCCCCGACGCCGGCCAGGACGTCCTCAGCCCGGCCGAGCGGTACGCCGCCTCCCGGTCCCGCAGCGCCCGCGACAAGGCCGACGCCGAGGGTGAGCTGCGGCTGTTCCGTCAGGTGGTCGGTTTCGAGCTCGACCCGTTCCAGGTGGACGCCTGCGTCGCGCTCGAGGAGGGCCGCGGCGTCCTGGTCGCCGCCCCCACGGGCGCGGGCAAGACGGTCGTGGGGGAGTTCGCCGTCCACCTCGCGCTCGCGCGCGGCGGCAAGGCCTTCTACACGACGCCGATCAAGGCGCTGAGCAACCAGAAGTACACCGACCTGGTCGCCCGGCACGGGGTCGCTAACGTCGGCCTGCTCACCGGGGACACGTCCATCAACGCGGGCGCGCCCGTGGTCGTCATGACCACCGAGGTGCTGCGCAACATGCTCTACGCGGGGTCGTCCGCCCTCGACGGGCTGGCGTACGTCGTCATGGACGAGGTGCACTACCTCGCCGACCGGTTCCGCGGCCCGGTGTGGGAGGAGGTCATCATCCACCTGCCCGACCACGTGCAGCTGGTGTCCCTGTCCGCGACGGTGTCGAACGCGGAGGAGTTCGGCGACTGGCTCGCCACCGTCCGCGGCGACACGGCCGTGGTGGTCAGCGAGCGCCGGCCCGTGCCGCTGTGGCAGCACGTGGTCGTCTCGGCGCCGGAGCCGCGCGGCGTGCCACGCCTCATGGACCTGTACGCGGGGCACGTCGACCCGACCGACCCGGGCACGAACCCGCCGATCAACCCGGACCTGCAGGCGATGTTCCGCGTCTCGGCGCGAGCGGAGTCCTCGCACGGCCGGCACGGGAACCGGGGGCGGGGAGACCGCGGGTACCGGGGTCGCGGCGGCAACCGGCCGGGCGCCGGCGGGCCGGTGGCGCACCGCCGGACGCCGCCACGGTTCGCCGTCGTGGACTCCCTCGACGCGGACGCGCTGCTGCCCGCGATCTACTTCATCTTCTCCCGCGCCGGGTGCGACGGGGCGGTGCAGCAGTGCCTGCGCGCGGGCCTGCGGCTGACGAACGCGGAGGAGGAGGCGCAGATCCGGCGGGTGGTGGAGGAGCGCACCGCGACGATCCCCACCGAGGACCTCGACGTGCTCGGGTACTGGTCGTGGGCGGAGTCCCTGTCGCGCGGGATCGCCGCGCACCACGCGGGCATGCTGCCGGTGTTCAAGGAGACCGTGGAGGAGCTGTTCTCCCGCGGCCTCGTGAAGGT
>NZ_JBHXAW010000037.1:0-22441 GCF_042726645.1 Isoptericola sp. NPDC060257 | reverse complement strand
GGAGTACGTGCGGGCGGAGGCCTCGGCCGCGACCCCCTCGAGGTAGTCCCCGACGGCGGCGAGCGGGTCGGGGGTGGCGCGGAACCGCGCGAGCTGCGGATGGTCGCGGTAACCCTTCGTGCGTCCGGCGAGCACCGCCTGGGCGAGCAGGGCCTCGCGCCAGCAGGCGGCCAGACCCTGCCGGTCGAGGTAGTCGGGGGCGAGGGACCAGAGGCGCACCGGGTCATCGTGACACGCGCACCCACCGCACGAGCAGCCCGACGGCGAGCACCCCGGCGCCCGTGAGCACCGCGGCCGGCGGCAGCGTCGCGCCCAGCACCACGCACCCGGCCAGGCCCACGGCCTGCAGGGCCCGCGGGTAGCGGCGGTGCGCGCCGGTCTGCGTCCAGGCGGCGAGGTTGGCCACCGCGTAGTACGCCAGCACGCCGAACGAGGAGAAGCCGATCGCGCCGCGCAGGTCCACCGTGAGCACCAGCGCGACCACGACGACGGCGACGGCCACCTCGGCCCGGTGCGGCACGCGGAACGTGGGGTGGACGGCGGCGAGGGGGCGCGGCAGGTCGTCCTCGCGCGCCATGGCCAACGCCGTCCGGCCGACGCCGGCGACCAGGGCCAGCAGCGCCCCGAGCGACGCGGCGGCCGCGCCGACGCGCGCGACGACCCCCGCCCACGGCGTCCCGGCGACCGCCGCGGCGAGGGGCGCGGGCGCGGCCGCCGTCCCCGCCAGCCCGAGCGCCGCGAGCAGCGTGACCGCGACGACCGCGTAGACCACGACGGCGCCGGCCAGGGCCCCGACGATCGCGCGGGGGATGGTGCGGGCCGGGTCGCGCACCTCCTCGCCGAGCGTCGCGACGCGCGCGTACCCGGCGAACGCGAAGAACAGCAGGCCCGCGGCCTGGAGGACGCCGTAGAGCACCGTGCCGGCGCCGGCCGGGGTCGTCGCGACCAGGGTCGCCGTCGGGCCGGGGGCGTCCGCCGGGCCGCCGGCGAGGGCCACGGCGACGGTCACCGCCAGCGAGAGCAGCACCACGACCACGATCCACCGGGCCAGCCGCGCGGTGCGCGTGACGCCGCGATAGTTGACGGCCGCCAGCGCGACGACGGCGAGCGCCGCCACCGGACGCTCCCACCCGGGCGGGGCGGCGTACGCGGCGAACGTCAGCGCCATCGCCGCGCAGCTCGCCGTCTTGCCGATCACGAACCCCCACCCGGCGAGGAAGCCCCACCACGGGCCGAGCCGCTCGCGCCCGTACACGTACGTGCCGCCCGATGCCGGGTACTGCGCGGCGAGCTGCGCGGACGACGTGGCGTTGCCGTACGCGACGACGGCCGCGACGCCGAGGGCGACGAGCAGTGCGGCGCCCGTGCCGGCGGGCAGCACGGCCGCGGCCGCGGGGGAGAAGGCGGCGAAGACGCCGGCCCCGATCATCGACGACAGGCCGATCACGACGGCGTCGGTGGTGGTGAGGCGGCGCGCGAGCTCGGTCACGGGTCGATCTTGCCGTGCGGGCCACCGGCGAGGGATCTTGCGCCCCGATTGAACACGTGTTTAGTCTGTTGAACATGCGTTCAGTCGATGCTGCTCCCGAGGAGCCGGACCAGGCCCGCGGGCCCCTCGTGCCGGCGTCCGACGGCAGCACCCGCGGCCGGATCCTCGACGTCGCGATGCGCCGGTTCGCCCGCTCCGGGTTCGGGGCGTCCGTCCGGTCGATCGCGGCCGACGCCGGGGTGAGCCCGGCGCTCGTCATCCACCACTTCGGTTCCAAGGAGAAGCTGCACCTCGCCTGCGACGAGTACGTGCTCGCCTGGATCCGCGACGTCAAGCGCGACTCCATCGGGCGCGCCGCGGGCGGCAACCTGCTGCAGGTGCTGTCGGCGGCGGACCAGTACGCGCCGCTCGTGGGCTACGTCCTGCGGTCGTTGCAGGCGGGCGGCGCGGTCGGCCGCGAGTTCACCGAGCACATGATCGCGGACGCCGAGGTGTACACCGCCGAGGCGGTGCGCGACGGCGTCGTCCGGCCCAGCCGGGACGAGGCGGCGCGCGTGCGCTACCTCGTCTACTCGGCGCTCGGCGCGATGCTGCTCTCCGTCACGCTCGACCCGCCGCAGGACGCCGAGGACGTCACGGCCGCCATGCGGCGCTTCATGGACGAGCTCTACCTCCCGATGCTCGAGCTGTTCACCGACGGGTTCCTCACCACCCGCCGCATGCTCGAGGACTACCTCCTGTACGTGCCGGACCCGCCGGGCGGGGCGCAGGCCCCCACCGACGGAACCCCCCACGACCACGAAGAGGAACCATGACCACCACGGATTCAGCCACCCCGGCTGCCCGGACCGCGGCCACGCCCGCGGTCGAGATCCACGACCTGCGCAAGACCTTCGGCTCCGTCCTGGCCCTCGACGGGCTCGACCTGACCGTCGAGGCCGGGCAGGTGGCCGGCTTCCTCGGCCCGAACGGCGCCGGGAAGTCCACCACCATCCGCGTGCTGCTCGGCCTGCTGCGCTCCGACTCCGGCAGCGCCCGCCTGCTCGGCGGCGACCCCTGGCGCGACGCCGTCGCGCTGCACCGCCGTCTGGCCTACGTGCCCGGCGACGTGTCCCTCTGGCCGAACCTCACCGGCGGCGAGGCCATCGACTACCTCGCCCGCCTGCGCGGCAGGCCCGACAAGAAGCGCAAGGCCGAGCTGCTCGAGCGGTTCGAGCTCGACCCCACCAAGAAGGCCCGCACGTACTCCAAGGGCAACCGGCAGAAGGTCGCGCTCGTCGCGGCGTTCGTGTCCCAGGTCGACCTGCTCGTGCTCGACGAGCCGACGTCGGGCCTCGACCCCCTCATGGAGGCCGTGTTCACCGAGCAGGTGCGCGAGGCCAAGGCCGCCGGCACCTCCGTGCTGCTGTCGAGCCACATCCTCAGCGAGGTCGAGAAGGTCTGCGACACCGTGACGATCATCCGGAACGGCCGGGCGGTGGAGTCCGGCACCCTCGACGACCTGCGCCACCTCACGCGCTCGGCCGTCACCGCCGTCGTCGACGGCGACCCGTCGCCGATCGGCGCGATGGCGGGCGTGCACGACCTCGCCACGACGACGAACGGCGAGGGCGTCCGCGTGACGTTCGACGTCGACAACTCCGAGATGGGCCGCGTGCTGCCCGCCGTGTCCGCCCTCGGCGTGCGCTCGTTCACCGCGCAGCCGCCGTCGCTGGAGGAGCTGTTCATGCGGCACTACGGCGACGAGCTCGCCGCCGACGGCGTGCAGGTCGGCGCCCCCGGCACGAGCGGCGCCCGCACCAAGGCGGGCGCGCGATGAGCGCCGTCACCGCCGCCCCTCCGCTGCACCGGGCCGAACCCGTGCGCGGCGGCACCACGCTCACCGGCACCTGGAGCCTGGTGCGCTTCATCCTGCGCCGCGACCGCGTGCGGCTGCTGGTCTGGAGCCTCGGGATCCCGCTGCTGTACCTCGGGTCGCTGCCGGAGTACACCACCATGCTGGACGACTCCGAGGGGCAGGCCGTCCGGGCCGCGCTGGTGTCGTCGCCGGCGATGGTCGCGATGACCGGGCCCGGGTACGGCACGGACGACTACACGGTGGGCCCGGCGCTCGCGAACGAGCTCACCCTGTGGGTGGTGATCGCGCTGGCCGTGATGAGCATCCTCCAGGTGGTGCGGCACACCCGCGCCGAGGAGGAGTCCAGCCGGTCCGAGCTGGTGCGCGCCGCCGCGGTCGGGAGGCACGCGGCCGTGGTCGCGGCGCTGTTCGTCGTGCTGGTCGTCAACGCCGTCATCGCGGTGCTGTCCGCCGCCGTGCTCGCCGCCGACGACCTCGACCTCACCGACGCGATCGGCATGACGGGCGGCATCGCCGTCGCCGCGCTGACCTACGGCGCCGTCGCGCTGGTCGCCGCCCAGGTCACCGAGCACTCGCGCGGGGCCACCGGTCTGTCGATGGCGGTGCTGGGCGCGACCTTCACGGTGGGCACCATCGGCAACATGCAGGAGCCGGGCGGCAGCTGGGCGTCCTGGCTGTCGCCGATCGGGTGGGCGCAGCAGATGCGCGCCTTCGTCGACCTGCGCTGGTGGCCGGCGGCGATCGGCGTAGTCGTGATCGTCCTCCTCCTGCTCGCGGCGTCGTCCCTCGCGTCTCGCCGCGACTTCGGGGCGGGGCTCGTGCCCGACCGTCCCGGGCGCCCCGACGCCCTGCCCAGCCTGCGCTCGCCCGGCGCGCTCGCCTGGGTGCAGCAGCGCATGGCCCTGCTGTGGACGGCGCTCGGCCTGGGGATCATGTGGCTCGCGATGGGGACCGTCGCGTCCGACGTGCCCGAGCTGACCAAGACCCTTCAGGACAACCCCGTCTACGCGTCCGTCCTCGGCGCGGGCGACCCGGTCGCCGGGTTCCTGCGCATCATCGTGCTCTACGCCGCCCTCGGCGCGGCCGTGTACGGCATCGTCGCGATGCTGCGCGCCAAGGCGGAGGAGGACGCCGGTCGGGCCGAGTACGTGCTCGCGACGCCGGTCGCCCGGGGCCGGTGGTTCGGCGCCACGCTGGGCCTCAGCTCCGCCGCCACCGTGGTCGTCCTGGTCGTGGGCGTCGCCGCGGGCGCGGCCGGCGCGGTGCTCACCGGGCTGTCGGACCCGTCCTTCGGCGCCATCCTCGGGGCGGGCCTGCTGTACCTGCCGGCGCTCGCCGTGTTCGTCGGCGTCACCGCGGCGGTGTACGCGTGGGCTCCGCGGGCGGCCTCGCTCTCGTGGGTGCTGCTCGAGTGGGCGATCGTCGTCGCGCTGTTCGCGGGCCTGTTCCACATCCCGGAGTGGGCGCAGAAGATCTCGCCGTTCTGGTGGGTGCCGGACTCGCTCTCCGGCGACGTCGACTGGGGCCACGTCGGCGGGCTGTGCGCCGTCGCGCTGGTGCTGGTCGTGCTGGCGTTCGTCGGCTTCCGCCGGCGGGACGTCGCGACGAAGTAGCGCTCCCCGCGAGCTGTCAGGGCCACGCGCGGATAATCGTGGTCCTGGTCCTGACAACTCGGCGGGGCGGGTTAGCGTGGTCGGCCGTGAGCACCCCCACGGATCCCGGCACGACGGCGCACGAGGCACGACTCGCGCACGGCCTGCGCACCCGCCACCTGACGATGATGGGCCTCGGCTCCGCGATCGGGGCGGGCCTGTTCCTCGGCGCCGGCGTCGGCGTCGCGACCGCGGGCCCCGCCGTCCTGGTCAGCTACGCCATCGCGGGCGCGCTCGTCGTCCTCGTGATGCGGATGCTCGCCGAGATGGCGTCGGCCCTGCCCGCGTCCGGCTCGTTCTCCGTCTACGCGGAGGCGGCGCTGGGCCGCTGGGCCGGGTTCCTGCTGGGCTGGCTGTACTGGTTCACGCTGATCATGGTGCTGGGCGTCGAGGTGACGGGCGTCGCGGGCATCGTCAGCGGCTGGTGGCCGGACGTGCCGCAGTGGGTCGTGGCGGCCGTCGTCGTGGCGGTGCTGGGCGGCATCAACCTCGTGGGCGTGCGGCAGTTCGGCGAGTCGGAGTTCTGGTTCGCGGCGATCAAGGTGGCCGCGATCCTCGCGTTCCTCGTGGTGGGCGTCCTCATCGTCGTCGGCGTCATCCCGGTGACCGGCAGCGTGCTGGGCGACTGGGCCGCGCACGGCGGCTTCGCCCCGGCGGGCTGGGCGGGCATCGCGGCGGGCCTGCTCACCGTCGTCTTCGCGTTCGGCGGCATCGAGATCGTCGCGATCGCGGCCGCCGAGGCCCGTGACCCGCGCACCGCCGTCGCCCGCGCCACCCGCACCATCGTGTGGCGGATCCTGCTGTTCTACGTGGGCTCGGTCGCGATCATCGTCGCGCTGATCCCCTGGGACGACGCCGCGGCGCTGGAGTCGCCGTTCGTGTCCGTGCTGCAGCTCGCCGGGTTCGACGGCGGCGCGCGGCTCATGGAGGTCGTCGTGGTGCTGGCGCTGCTCAGCGCGTTCAACGCGAACGTCTACGGCACGTCGCGGATGCTCTTCTCCCTCGGCCAGCGCGACGACGCGCCGCCCGCCACCACCCGGGTCTCGCGCCGCGAGGTGCCGTGGGTGGCGGTGCTCGTGTCCGTGTTCTTCGGCGTCGTCGCAGTGGGCCTCAACTGGCTGCTGCCCGCGCAGATCCTCACGATCCTGCTCAACGCGGTCGGCTCCGCGCTGTTCGTCGTGTGGCTGCTCATCACGATCTCCCAGCTGCGCCTGCGGCCGCGCCTCGAGGCCGACGCCGCGCGCGCCGGCGAGCCGATGCGGCTGCGCATGTGGGGCTACCCGTACCTCACGTGGGTCACGCTGGCGGGTCTCGTCGCGCTGGCCGGGCTCATGCTCTCCGACCCGGCGGCGCGCGCCCAGCTCGCCGCCACCGGCGGGCTGGTCGTCGTGATCCTCGCGGTCTACGCCGTCACGCGCCGGGTGCGCGCCGCCCGCTAGCGGCGTCCGGGTCGTCGTCCGGCTTCGACGGCCGGATCGTGGGCACGTCGCCGACGATCGGGATGGGCCGGCGGTGGAACGGGAAGCCGTACCGGGTGACCAGGCCGGCGAGCGTCGTGACGCGGTTGCGGGGCCCGACCAGCGACATGATGTGCACGAAGAGCCACACGAGCCAGGCGAGCCCGCCCGTGAGCCGCAGCATCTTCGACGTCACGGGCAGCGTGATCTCGGCGATCGCGGCGCGGCGGCCGATGACCGCCATCGTGCCCTTGTCGTGGTAGCTCAGCGGCTCGGTGGCGCGGCCCTCGAGCAGCGCGAGGATGTTGCGCGCCACCTGCTGGCCGCCCTGGATGGCGGGCTGGGCGAGCTGCGGCAGCCAGTCGGGCGTCTCGGCGATGTCGCCGATCGCGAAGACACCGGGCCGTCCCTCGACCTGGAGGTCGGGGCCGACGGCGATGCGGCCGCCCTTCCGGCGCGGCAGGTCCCAGTCGTCCACCTCGGGGTGCGGGCCGACGCCCGCGGACCACACCGTGAGGTCGGCGCGGATGCGGGTGCCGTCGGTGAGCACGACCGCGTCGGGCAGCACCTCCGCGACGCCGGCCCCCAGGTGCAGCCTCACGCCGCGGTGCCCGAGCTCCTGCGCGGCGTACTCGCGCAGGCTCGGGTGGAACGCCTTGAGCAGCTCGGTGCCGCGCTGCACGACGGTGATCTCGAACGCGTCGCCGTGGATCTCGGGGTAGGCGGGCGCGAGCCCGGCGGTGCGCAGCTCCGCGAGCGCCCCGGCGACCTCGACCCCGGTGGCGCCGCCGCCCACCACGACGACGCGCAGGCCGTCGTCGGTCTCGGGCGTGAACGCGGAGTTCTCCAGCCGGATGAAGAGCTGGTCGCGGATCCGCAGCGCCTGCGACCGCGAGTACATGCCGAACGCGTTCTCCTTGGCGCCCGGGGTGTCAAAGAAGTTCACGGTGACGCCGTTGGCGAGCACGAGGTGGTCGAAGGCGATCGTCTCGTCGTTGGCGAGGCGGATGGTGCGCGCGTCGTGGTCGATGCCGACCAGGTGCTCGTGCAGCACCCGGAGGTTCTTCTGCTTCAGCCGCAGCCCGCGCAGCCAGTAGGTGACGTCGCCGGGGTTCAGCCCGCCGGTGGCGACCTGGTAGAGCAGCGGCTGGAACGTGTTGTACACGCGCCGCTCGACGAGCGTGACCCGCACCGGCGCCTTCGCGAGCGCCTTCACGACGGCGAGGCCGCCGAACCCTCCGCCGACGACCACGACATGGGGGAGGTTCTCGGTGCGCTGGTTCACGGGACCACGGTAGGTGACCTGACAGAATGCTGCCGTGCCCGAGCTCCTCGCCGTCTGCCGCGTGTTCGCCCTCCTGCCCGACGCCGGGACGGTGGGCGTCACCGCCATCGACAAGCGCCCCGTGGAGGGGCGGGTCAAGGCCCGCCCGTACGGGCTGTACGCGGACGTCCAGGCGGACCGCAAGGACCACGGCGGACTCGACCAGGCGGTGTACGCCTACGCCCAGGAGGACGCCGAGGTGTGGGGCGCCGAGCTGGGCTACGAGGTCACGCCGGGGCTGTTCGGGGAGAACCTGCGCACCCGCGGCCTGGAGGTGAGCCGCGCGGTCGTCGGGGAGCAGTGGCGGATCGGCACGACCCTCCTGGAGGTGACGCAGCCTCGCGTGCCGTGCCAGACGTTCGCCCGCCGTCTGGACTCGCCGCCGCGCTGGGTGCGCCGGTTCACCGAGGCGAACCGGACGGGCGCGTACCTGCGCGTCGTCGAGAACGGCGACCTGGGCGCGGGGGACGAGGTCGAGGTGGTGCGCCGGCCGGCGCACGGTGTGACGCTGGCTGACTGGTTCGGGGCGTACAACCGGCTCGACGTGGCGTCCGACCTCGCCGACGTCGCGAAGGCCCTGCTGGTGGCCCACGACGGCGGCGAGGTGCGGCTCAGCGACGAGCTGCGGGAGCGGGCCGAGAAGTCCCTGGGTCGCTGACCCCGCGGGCGTCCTCGGCGCCGCCGTCGAGCCCGTCCTCGACCCCGTACCGGTGACCCGCGTACCCCCAGACGGCGAGGGCGAGCGCGGGCCCCCAGAACCAGGCGGGGAAGTAGAGGGCCCCGGCCCAGCCCATCATGACGACCATGGGGACGGCGGCGCCGCAGAGCATGACGGCGACGACACCTCCGGGCACGATGGCGGCGGCCGGCGGCACCGGGCGGCCGGCGCGACGGCCGAACCAGCGCGGCAGACGCTCGCCCCACGGCAGGATCAGCCCGAGCGTGAGGACGATGCCGAGCCAGGCGCCGCTCGAGAGCGACAGGCCCTGGATGCGGACCGGGAGGGTCAGCTCCTCCGCGGGGCCGGCGAAGGCCGGCCACGGGGTGAGCCAGGTGGCGCGGGCGAGCGCGTAGGGCAGCGGGCCGAGCGCGGCGACGATCGTGAACAGCCGCCGGTGCCGGGTGACCCAGGCGGTGGCGGTCCGCAGCGACCCGCGCCTCCAGGCGCGGACGGCGACGAGCCCGGCCCAGGCCGCGGCGGTCGCGAGGGGCAGCAGCACGGACGGCAGCGCCCACGGCTCGCGCGCGAGCCCCGACGTGATGGCGCCCCACCAGTCGACGAACGCGTCGCGGCCGACGACGACGCCGACGACGGCGAGCGCCGCGACGGCGGCGAGCGGCAGCCGCCGTGCGGGGCGGGTGCGGAACACCTGAACGCCCGCCCACACGGCGAGCACGGGGACCGCGAACGACACGAGGTAACCCGCGGCGGGGAGCGTGCCCGACCCCTGGGCGAGCAGGCCGAACGCGACGACCTCGAGGACGCCGACGGGCGCCACGAGCCGCCCCGCGGCGCGGGCGGTGGGGCGGGCGAGCGCGGCGGCCGCGGTCACGACGCCGAGCAGGGCGGCCGCGAGCAGGAACAGCTCGAGCGACGCCGCGGGGACGAGCTCCGCGCCCAGCATCCGCCCGTCGGGCAGCAGGGGGTCGATCTCCGGCCGGGCGAGGAACCAGCCGAGCACGGCCGCGGTGGCGGCCGACGCCGCGAGCGCGGCGCCCGCGAGCCGCCGGTCCGGCGGCGCGTCGACGGGGGGTGGGACGGCGCCGGTCCTGGCGCCGCGCCGGGGGACGTCGCGGGGGACGGATGTGCTGGTCATCGTGCTGCCTCCGGTCGGTTGGGCGGGTGTGCTCCCACGCTCGCGCCGCCGGGGCGCGGGGGCTTCCCCCGTGCGGGGGAACCGTGTCCCCCGCGCACGGGAACCTGCGCCTGCCCGCCGTCACGCCGTCGTCGTGGCGACCGTTGACCCGCCGGGGCGGGCGCCGCTATGTTCACTCTCAGCACACTCGTTCGGAGAACGGACCGATGACGGCCCGCTCCGGTCCGGACCGTTCAAGGGAGAACACCGTGCTCGGGAAGAACAAGGTTGCCGGGAAGCTCGCCGCGCGCCGCACCGTCCCCGCCGCCGTCGCCGCGGCGGCAGCCCTCGCCCTGGCCGCGTGCAGCGGCTCGTCGGGCGACCCCGAACCGGCGGCGTCCGGGGACGGCGGGCTGACGCCGGTCACGGTGGGGGTCATCCCGATCGTGGACGTCGCGCCCGTCTACCTCGGCGTGGAGCAGGGGTTCTTCGAGGACGAGGGCCTCGACGTCACCCTCGAGCTCGCGCAGGGCGGCGCCGCCATCGTGCCGGCCGTCGTGAGCGGCGAGTACGAGTTCGGGTTCAGCAACGTCACGTCGCTGCTGCTCGCGTCGCAGCAGGGCCTGCCGCTCAAGGTCGTGGCCCCCGGAAACCTCACGACGGGCGAGGTCGGCAAGGACTTCGCGGCCGTCGTCGCGATGCCGGACTCCGGGATCGAGGACGCCGCCGACCTGGCCGGCAAGACCGTCGCCGTCAACACGCTCAACAACATCGGTGACACGACGGTGAGCGCGGTGGTCGACGCCGCGGGCGGCGACGCGTCGAAGGTCGAGTTCGTCGAGATGGGCTTCCCCGACATGCCGGCCGCGGTGGAGAGCGGTCAGGTCGACGCCGCCTGGATCCTCGAGCCGCACCTCACCCGGGCGTTGCAGTCCGGCGCCGAGCCGGTGAGCTGGAACTACGCGGAGGTGGACCCGAACCTCCTCATCGCGGCGTACTTCACGTCCGAGCAGCAGATCGCGAAGGACCCCGAGACCGTGGACGCGTTCACCGCCGCGCTGAAGGAGTCCCTCTCGTACGCCGAGGAGCACCCCGACGAGACGCGGGCCGTGCTCGACTCGTACACCGAGATCGACCCGGCCGTGAAGGACGCGATGGTCATGCCGCGCTTCACGCCGGACCTCGACCAGGCGCAGCTGCAGCTCCTCGCCGACCTCGGCGAGCAGTACGGCATCTTCGAGGAGCCCGTCGACGTCTCCGCCCTGATGCCATGAGCAAGGGTCGTCCCCTGGCACACCGGGCGGCCTGGCTGGGCACCGCGGGCGTCGTGACCCTGCTCGTGGTGCTGCAGGTGGTGCCGTCGACGGGTCTGGTGAACCCGGACTTCCTGCCCCCGACGACCGAGATCCTCGCCGCGCTGGTGGAGCGCGTGCAGACGCCGGAGTTCTGGACGGCGCTCGGCGACACGCTGGTCACGTGGATCACGGGTCTGGCGATCAGCGTCGTCGCGGGCGTGGTGCTCGGCGTCGTGATCGGGACGGTGCCGTTCCTGCGGGCGGCCACGGCGTCGACGATCGAGTTCCTGCGGCCGGTGCCGTCGGTGGCGCTCATCCCGATCGCGGTGCTGCTGTGGGGCACGGGGATGCAGGCCACGCTGCTGCTGGTCGTGTACGCGTCCTTCTGGCAGGTGCTGGTGCAGGTGCTCGCGGGCGTGCAGGACGTGGACCCGGTCGCGAGCGACACGGCCCGCTCGTACCGGTTCTCCGTGCTCGCCCGGGTGCGCACGCTGGTCTGGCCGACGGCGTTGCCCTACGTCATGACCGGCCTGCGGCTCGGCGCCGCGGTGGCGCTCATCCTCACCGTGACGGGGGAGATGCTCATCGGCACCCCGGGGATCGGCAAGCTGCTCGCCGTCGCGCGGGAGTCGGGCGCCGTGCCGTCCATGTACGCGCTGGTCGTCGTGACCGGGCTGCTCGGCGTCGCGGTCAACCTGCTGGCCCGCGCGCTGGAGCACCGCGCGCTGTTCTGGCACCCCGCCGTCCGAGGGGAGGTCACGGCATGAGCGCCGTCCGGTCCGTGCTCTACGCCGTCGGGCTGCCGCTGCTGCTGCTCGCGGCGTGGTGGGTCGCGACGGCGGACAGCGTGTCGCCGTTCAACCCGCCGCTGTCGGAGATCCTCGCGACGTTCGGCCCCACGTGGTTCTCGGGCGACACGTTCGCGGACACGCGCTTCGTGCAGGACATCCTGCCGAGCCTGGGCCGGCTGCTCGTCGGCTACGCGGCGGCCCTCGTCATCGGCGTCACCCTCGGCGTGCTCATCGGCGCGGTGCGCCCCCTGCGGGAGTTCGCCGAGCCGGTGCTGGAGTTCTTCCGCGCCATCCCGCCGCCGGTCATGGTGCCGGTGCTCATGCTGTTCCTCGGCGTCGGCACGTCGATGCGGGTGTTCGTCATCGCGACCGGCGCCCTGTGGCCCATCCTCCTCAACACGGTCGAGGGGGTGCGCGGCCTCGACCCCGTGCTCAAGGACACGGCCCGGGCGTTCCGCCTCGGCCGGTGGGGGCGGGTGCGGCGGCTCATGCTTCCGGGCGCGAGCCCGCAGATCGTCACCGGCGCCCGGCAGGCGCTGTCGATCGCGATCATCCTCATGGTGATCAGCGAGATGTTCGCGGCCAAGGACGGCCTCGGCTTCTCGGTGGTGCAGTTCCAGCGCAGCTTCGCCATCCCCGAGATGTGGAGCGGCGTCATCATGCTCGGCCTGCTCGGGGTGCTCCTGTCCTTCGTCTTCCGGATCGCGACCGGCGCGGTCCTCGCCTGGTACCACGGGTACCTGCAGGCCCAACGTGGAGGTGCCTAGATCGTGGAGGTGACCAGTTGAACGCGATGCTCGAGGTCCGCGGACTGCGCAAGGTCTACACGGGTCGCGGCGACCCGGTCGAGGCGATCGAGGACCTGTCGTTCGACGTCGCCGAGGGCGAGCTCGTGTGCGTCGTCGGCCCGTCCGGCGCGGGCAAGACGACGCTGCTGCGCTGCCTCGCCGGCCTGCTGCCCGCGACGTCGGGCGACGTCGTCCTCGCCGGGTCGCCCGTGATGGGGCCGCCGCAGGGCATGGCGGTGGTGCTGCAGGAGTACGGGCGCTCGCTGTTCCCGTGGATGACGGTGGTGCAGAACGTCGAGCTGCCGCTCAAGGAGAAGGGCCTGCCCCGCGCGGAGCGGGCGCGGCTCGTCGGCGAGGCGCTCGAGGCGGTGGGCCTGGCGGACGTCGCCCGCTCGTACCCGTGGCAGCTGTCGGGCGGCATGCAGCAGCGCGTCGCCATCGCCCGGGCGGCCGCGTACGAGCCGCAGGTGCTGCTCATGGACGAGCCGTTCGCGGCCGTCGACGCGCAGACCCGCTTCGAGCTCGAGGACCTGGTCCGCGCCCTGTGGCAGCGCCTCGGCGTCACGGTCGTCTTCGTCACCCACGACATCGACGAGGCGATCTACCTGGGCGAGCGCGTGCTGGTGCTGTCCGCCCGGCCGACCGTGCTGCTGGAGGACGTGCGTGTCGACCTCGGCGCCGAGCGGGACCAGCTCGACACCCGCGGCGCCCCCGAGTTCGCCCGCCTGCGCACCCACGTCTACGAGCTCGTGCAGCAGGCCAAGCTGGGAGTGCGCTCGCTCGCCGACGCGAGGCTGACCCATGCAGGCTGAGCCCATGGAGAGCACGGAGGACCCCCGGGCAGAGGTCACCGAGGAGACGACGGCGCGGTCGGGCGAGTTCGTCCAGTCGCTCGACCGGGGGCTGGCGGTGATCCGCGCGTTCGGCGCGGAGCGGCCGTCGCTCACGCTGAGCGACGTCGCCCGCGTCACGGGGCTGAGCCGGGCGTCGGCGCGCCGGTTCCTGCACACCCTCGTGGACCTCGGGTACGTGCGCACCGACGGCCGGGAGTTCGCGCTCCGGCCCGCCGTCCTCGACCTGGGCTACGCGTACCTGTCCAGCCTCACGCTGCCGGAGGTCGCCGCGCCGCACCTGGAGCGGCTGTCGCAGGAGGTGGGAGAGTCGTCGTCGGTGGCCGTGCTCGACGGGGCGGACATCGTCTACGTGGCGCGCGTCGCGACGCACCGGATCATGTCGGCGGCCATCCGTGTCGGCACCCGCTTCCCGGCGTTCGCCACGTCGATGGGGCGCGCGATCCTCGCGCACGTGCCGGACGGCGAGCGCGACGCCTTCCTCGCCGCGGCCGAGCTGCCCGCGCTCACGTCGCGCACCGTGACGACGCCCGCCGCGCTGCGCGCCGAGCTGGACCGGGCGCGCGAGCAGGGCTGGGCCCTCGTGGACCAGGAGCTCGAGGAGGGCCTGCGCTCGGTCGCGGCCCCCCTGCACGACGCGCGCGGCGACGTCGTCGCGGCCGTCAACGTCTCGGCGCCCGTGCGGCGCGGCGACGTCGCCGAGATCCGCGACGACATCGTGCCGCCGCTGCTGGCCGCCGCGAAGCGGATCGAGGACGACCTGATGAGGATCCGATGACCCGCGACGCGTACGTCTACGACGCGGTGCGGACGCCGTTCGGCCGGTACGGCGGGGCGCTCGCGGGCGTGCGGCCGGACGACCTGGCCGCGTTCGTCGTCGGCGAGCAGGTCCGGCGCGCGCCCGCGCTCGACCCGGCCGTGATCGACGACGTGATCCTCGGCAACGCGAACGGCGCGGGCGAGGAGAACCGGGACGTCGCGCGCATGGCCGTGCTGCTCGCGGGCCTGCCGCTGACCGTGCCCGGGGCGACCGTGAACCGGCTGTGCGGGTCGTCGCTGGAGGCCGCGGTGCAGGCGGCCCGTGCGGTCGAGACGGGGGACGCGGACGTCGTCGTCGCGGGCGGCGTCGAGTCCATGTCGCGGGCGCCGTGGGTGCTGCCCAAGCCGTCCCGGCCGTACCCCGCGGGCGACGCCGCGCTCGTCTCCACGACGCTCGGCTGGCGGCTGGTGAACCCGCGCATGGAGCCCGACTGGACCGTCTCCCTCGGCGAGGCCACCGAACGGCTGCGCGAGAAGCACGGCGTGTCCCGCGAGCGGCAGGACGCCTTCGCGCTGCGCAGCCACCTGCTGGCCGCGCGGGCCTGGGAGGACGGGTGCTACGACGACCTGGTGACGCCGTACCCCGGCACGGACCTGCTCCACGACGAGGCGATCCGCCCCGACACCACCCTCGAGAAGCTGGCCGCCCTGGCGCCGGCGTTCCGCGACCCGTCCGACGGAGCGGCAGGGGGCACGGTCACCGCGGGCAACGCGTCCCCGCTGTCGGACGGAGCGTCGGCGGCGCTGATCGGGTCGGAGCGCGCCGCGGCGCTCACCGGCCTGGAGCCGCTCGCGCGCATCGCGGGCCGGGCGACCGTCGCGGGGGAGCCGCAGTACTTCGGCGCCGCGCCCGTGGAGGCCGTGAACCGGGCGCTGGAGCGCTCCGGCATCGGATGGGGCGACGTCGGCGCCGTCGAGCTCAACGAGGCGTTCGCCGCGCAGTCGCTGGTCTGCGCGCAGGCGTGGGGCGTGGACGACGACGCCGCGTTCCTCGACTCCCCGACCCGTGACGTGGCGATCCTCAACGGCTGGGGCGGGGCGGTCGCGCTGGGCCACCCGCTGGGCGCGTCGGGCACGCGGGTGCTGGGCACGCTGGCGCGGCGGTTGCGGGCCTCGGGCGCGCGGTGGGGCGTGGCGGCGCTGTGCATCGGCGTCGGGCAGGGCACCGCCGTCGTGCTGGAGAACGTCGGCGGGGCGGGCGGCACAGGGGGCGGTGCGGCATGACGCGGGTGGCGGAGACGGCGCGCGAGGCGCTGGGGGAGGTGCCGGACGGCGCGACCGTGATGATCGGCGGCTTCGGCCCGGCCGGGCAGCCGGTGGAGCTCATCGAGGCGCTGCTCGCGTCGGACGCGGGCGACCTCGTCGTCGTGTCGAACAACGCGGGCAACGGCGACGACGCCCTGGCGCGGCTGGTCCGCGACGGGCGGGTGCGCCGCATCGTCTGCTCGTTCCCGCGGCAGGTGGACTCGTGGCACTTCGACGCCGCGTACCGTGCGGGCCGCATCGAGCTGGAGCTGGTGCCGCAGGGCAACCTGGCCGAGCGGATCCGCGCCGCCGGCGCCGGGATCGGCGCGTTCTTCACGCCCACGGGCTACGGCACGCCCCTCGCCGAGGGCAAGGAGACGCGCGTGCTCGACGGCGTGCCGATGGTGCTGGAGACCCCCCTCCGGGCGGACGTCGCGCTGGTCAAGGCGCACCGCGCGGACACGGCCGGCAACCTCGTCTACCGGCGCACCGCGCGCAACTTCGGGCCGGTGATGGCCACGGCCGCGGCGCGCACCGTGGCGCAGGTGCGCGACGTCGTGCCCGCGGGCGCGCTCGACCCGGAGGCGGTCGTGACGCCGGGCATCTACGTCGAGGCCGTCGTCGCCCTCGACAGCACGACGGCGATCGCGGGGGTGGGGGCATGACGGCCTCGGCCCGGACCATCGGACCCCTGACACGCGAGCAGATCGCCGCGCGCGTCGCCGCCGACATCCCGGCCGGCGCGTACGTGAACCTGGGGATCGGCCTGCCGACGCTCGTCGGCGACCACCTGCCGCCCGGTTCCGGCGTCACGCTGCACACGGAGAACGGGATGCTGGGGATGGGCCCGGCGCCCGCGCCGGGCGACGCGGACCCGGAGCTCATCAACGCGGGCAAGGTGCCGGTCACCGAGCTGCCGGGGGCGTCCTACTTCCACCAGGCCGACTCGTTCGCGATGATGCGCGGCGGCCACATCGACGTGTGCGTGCTGGGCGCGTTCCAGGTGTCCGTGCGGGGCGACCTGGCCAACTGGTCGACGGGCGCGCCCGACGCCGTCCCCGCCGTCGGCGGCGCGATGGACCTCGCCGTCGGCGCCCGGCGGACCGTGGTGATGATGACCCTGCTGACCAAGGACGGGGCGCCCAAGCTCGTCGAGCAGTGCACGCTGCCGCTCACCGGCGTCGGCTGCGTGTCGCGCGTCTACAGCGACCGGGCGGTGCTCGACGTCGGCGCGGGTCGGGACGGGCGAGGGGGTGCCACGGTCGTCGAGCGGTTCGGGGTCGGGCACGCGGAGCTGGAGGACCTGCTCGGGCTCTCCCTGGGAGGGGCGCGATGACCGCTCCGGCCACGACAGAGCGGACGCGCGTCGCGATCGTCGGCGGCGGGCCGGCGGGGCTGCTGCTGTCGCACCTGCTGCACACGTCGGGCATCGACCACGTGGTGCTGGAGTCCCGCTCCCGCGACGAGATCTACCGCACCACCCGCGCCGGCATCCTCGAGGCGAGCTCCGTGTCCACCCTGGTCGACGCCGGGATGGACCGGGTGCTGCGCGAGGGCGACCGGCACGACGGCATCGCGCTGCGGTTCGACGGCGAGTCCCACCGCATCGACCTGCACGGCCTCACCGGCAGTGCCGTCTGGCTGTACCCGCAGACGGAGGTGTTCACCGACCTCGCCGACCGGGCGGCCGAGACCGGCACGGACGTCCGCTGGCAGGCGTCCGTCACCGAGGTGCTGGACATCCACACCGACAACCCCGGCGTGCGGTGGACCGACACCGAGGGCGGACCTGACGGGACGGAGCGCGAGCTGCGCTGCGACGTCCTCGTGGGCGCGGACGGCTCGCACTCCGCCTGCCGTCACTCGCTGCCCGAGGACGTGCGGCGGCACTTCGTGCACGAGTACCCGTACGCCTGGTTCGGCGTCATCGTGGAGGCGCCGCGCAGCGCCCCCGAGCTCGTCTACACGACGTCGGAGCACGGCTTCGCCCTCATCAGCCAGCGCACCGACACGCACCAGCGCCTCTACTTCCAGTGCGACCCCGACGAGGACCCCGCGGGGTGGTCCGACGACCGCGTCTGGCACGAGCTGCAGCGCCGCGTCGCGGGGGCGGACGGGTTCCGCCTGCTGGAGGGACCGGTGCAGGAGCGGTCCGTGCTGCGGTTCCGGTCGTCCGTCGTCGAGCCCGTGCGGCACGGCCGGATGCTGCTCGCCGGCGACGCCGCGCACACCGTGCCCCCCACCGGCGCCAAGGGCCTCAACCTCGCGCTCGCCGACGTCGTCGTGCTGCACGACGTGCTCAGCCGCTGGCTCGCCCGCGGCGGGAGCGACGAAGCGCTCGACGAGTACGGCCGCCGCGTCTCCGAGCGGGTGTGGCGGGCTCAGCACTTCTCCGCGTGGATGAGCCGGATGCTGCACACCCACCCCGGCGAGTCCGGCTTCGAGCGTCGTCGCCGGCTCGCGGAGCTGCGCACGCTCGTCGCGTCCGAGGCCGGCCGGCGCTACCTCGCGGAGGGCTACACCGGCTGGGGCGGCATCATCACGGAAGGAGCGATGTGAGCGAGAGCCAGACCGAGCTGTCCACCGAGATCCGGGCGAGCCACCGGGCGTACCGGGACCGGCGCGACACGAGCGGCCCCGAGGAGACGGGGCCCGTCCGCGACTTCGCGCCGTACCGCAGCTCGCTGCTCCGGCACCCGACGAAGGACCTGCGGCACGCGGACCCGGAGACGATCGAGCTGCTGGCGCCGGTGTTCGGCGAGCGCGACATCGGCGCGCTCGAGGCCGACCTCACCGTGCAGCACGGCGGGGAGCCTGCCGGGGAACGGATCGTCGTCGCGGGCCGGGTGCTCGACGGCGCCGGCCGGCCCGTGCGCGGGCAGCTCGTGGAGATCTGGCAGGCCAACGCGGGCGGCCGCTACATCCACAAGCACGACCAGCACCCCGCGCCCATCGACCCGAACTTCACGGGCGTGGGGCGCACGCTGACCGACGACGACGGCTGGTACCGCTTCACCACCATCAAGCCCGGGCCGTACCCGTGGAAGAACCACCAGAACGCGTGGCGGCCCGCGCACATCCACTTCTCCCTCTTCGGCACCGACTTCACGCAGCGCACCGTGACGCAGATGTACTTCCCCGGCGACCCGCTGTTCGCCCTCGACCCCATCTACCAGTCCGTCCGCGACCCGCGGGCGCGCGACCGGCTCGTCGCCGTCTACGACCACGCCCTCACCTCGCACGAGTGGTCCACCGGCTACCGGTGGGACATCGTGCTGTCGGGGGCCGAGCGCACCTGGACCGAGCCGGAGGACGACGACGAGGCCGGAGGACGACGATGAGTGACGCCGTGACGGGCAGCCCGGGCCGCGGGCGCGCGCCGCGCCTGCGCCCGACGCCCGGCCAGACGGTGGGCCCGTTCTTCGGCTTCGCCCTGCCGTACGACCGCGGCCACGAGCTCGTCGACCCCGGGACGCCCGGCGCGGTGCGCCTGCACGGCCGCGTGCTCGACGGCGCCGGTCGGCCCGTGCCCGACGCGCTGCTGGAGATCTGGCACGCCGACCCGTCGGGCGCCGTCGTGCGGCGCAGCGGCTCGATCCTGCGCGACGGCACCTTCACCGGCTGGGGCCGCGCCGTGACCGACCGCGAGGGCGGGTACTGGTTCCGCACGCTCGAGCCCGGCCCGACAGCGTCGTCGGACGGGCGTCGCCGCCCCGCGATGATCGCCGTCGCGGTGTTCGCGCGCGGACTCACCGACCGGTTGTTCACGCGGATCTACCTGCCCGACGACGGCTCGACGGGCGGGGAGGCGGCGCTCGCGGCCGACCCGCTCCTCGCGAGCCTCGAGCCCGAGCGGCGCGCGACGCTCCTCGCGGCGCGGGAGCCCGACGGGTCGTTGCGGTTCGACGTCCGCCTGCAGGGCGAGGGGGAGACGGTGTTCCTCGACCTCGGCCAGGGCACCGCCGGCCACGCCCCGCCCGAGGCGACGCCCGACGCCGCGCACGGCGTCGTCCGCGGCCTCGCCGCCGGGCCGCCGTCCGACCCGCTCGACCTGCCCGACCCGAGCGGCCGGGTCCTGTCCGGGGTGCCGTCGCCCGAGGGGCGGCCAGGTGCCTGACGTCGGCCTGCTCACCCCTGGCGCGGACCTCGCCCCCGGCTCGCCCGCCGCCGTCACCGACGACGTCGCCGTGCTGCGCGCGATGCTCGCCGCGGAGGCCGCGTGGGTGCGCGCGCAGGCGCGGGGCGGCGTCGTGCCGGGCGCCGTCGTGCCCGTCGTGGACCGGGCCGTCGTGGCGCTCGCGGCGGACGACGGCGCGGCGCTCGCCCTGGCGACCGAGGTCGCCCGCGACGCCGCGGGCGGCGGCAACCCCGTGATCCCCCTGCTCGCCCGGCTGCGCGCGGCCGTGGAGTCCGGCTGCGGCCCCGCCGTCGAGGCCGGGGTGCCCGTGGCCGACGTCGTCGGGGCGGTGCACGCGGGGCTGACCTCGCAGGACGTGCTCGACACCGCGCTCGTCCTCGTGCTGCGTGACGCCGCCCGTGCCACCGACGCGGGCCTCGGGCGCGCCGTCGCCGCCGCTGCCGGGCTCGCGCGCCGCTACCGTGACCTGCCCGCCCTCGGCCGCACGCTGACCCAGCCCGCCGTGCCCACGACCCTCGGTGCCCGCTGCGCCGGGTGGCTGCAGGGCGTCGCCGAGGCGCGTGCCCGGCTCGACGACGCGACCCGCGCGCTCCCGCTCGCCTACGGCGGCGCGGCCGGCACCCTCGCAGCCTCGCCGGTCGAGCCTGACGAGACCGCGCCGGCGAGCGTCAGCGCGCTGCGTCTCGTCGACGCCTGGGCCGCGGAGCTCGGACTGCCGACGACGGCGGGGCCGTGGCACGTGACGCGGTTCCCGGTGGTCCGCGCGGCGGCGGGGCTCGCGGAGGTGTGCGCGGCGCTGGGCACGGTCGCCGCCGACGTCCTGGTGGGTGCCCGCGCCGAGGTGGGCGAGCTGCGCGAGCCGGCCGCCCCGGGCCGCGGGGCGTCGTCGGCGATGCCGCACAAGCACAACCCGGTGCTGTCGGTGCTGGTGCGCCGGTCGGCGCTGGCCGCGCCGCCGCTGGCCGCGCAGGTGCTGGCGTCCGCGGGCCAGGCCGTCGACGAGCGGCCCGACGGCGCGTGGCACGCCGAGTGGCCCGCGCTCCAGCAGCTCGCCCGGCACGCCGTGGCGGCCGCGCACTCCGCGGCGGAGCTGCTGGAGGGGCTCGAGGTCGACGAGGAGGCCGTCGCGCGGAACCTGCGCGAGCAGCTCGGGGTCGGGCCGGCGGCGCCGGACGACGCCGGTGACGAGGAGCCCGGGGACGAGGAGGCGGCCGGGGCGCGCGCCGCCGGCGACGAGGCCGCGGACACGGGGGCGGCCGCGGCCCTCGTGGACCGGGTGCTCGCACGGCACGCGCCCGCCGGGTCGGGCGCGGCGGGGGAACGATGAGCGCCCCCGAGCTGGGCGCGACGGCGTTCGCGCTGCGCGACGCGTCCCGCCCGCTGCTGGTGCTCGGCCCGTCGCTCGGCACGTCCGTGACGGCGCTGTGGCACGACGTCGTCCCGCTGCTGGACGACGACCTCGACGTCGTCGGCTGGGACCTGCCCGGCCACGGCACGTCGCCGGCGGTGGCACCCGGGTCGCTCGACGACCTGACGGTGGCCGACCTGTCCTCTGCGGTGCGGGCGCTGGTCGACGCCGCCCAGGCCGAGCGCGGGGACCCGGGCGCGCCGTGCTGGTACGCGGGCGTGTCCGTGGGCGGCGCGGTCGGGCAGCAGCTGCTCCTCGACGCCCCGGGCCGCGTGCGCGGCGCCGTCCTGTGCTGCACGGCGGCCCGCTTCGGCGACCCGGGCCCGTGGCTCGAGCGCGGCGCGCTGGTCGCGGCCGCGGGCACGCCGACGCAGGTCTCCACGTCCGCCGGCCGCTGGTTCGCGCCCGGGTTCCTGGAACGGGCGCCGGACGTCGGCACCCGCCTCCTGGCGTCCCTGCAGCACGCGGACCGGTTCGGCTACGCCGCCGTCTGCGGCGCGCTGTCCCGGTTCGACGTCCGCGACCGGCTCGGCGAGATCGACGCCCCCGTGGTGGCCGTCGCCGGCGCGGACGACCCGGCGACGACGCCCGACGACGTCGCGCAGGTCGCGGGCGGCGTGCGCCGCGGGCGGCTGGTCGTGATCCACGGCGCCGCGCACCTCGCGCCCGCCGAGTGGCCCGGTCGCGTCGCGACCCTGGTCCGCGAGCTCGTGAGCGAGGGGGAGGCGCGATGACGACGACAGGGCACGACGGCGGGTACGACGGCGGGCACGACGCAGGTTTCGGACGCAGGGCGGACGGCGGGACGGGTGGCGGGCGCGGCGACGAGCCGAGGCGTGCCGACGGGACGGCGGTGCGGCGGGCGGTGCTCGGCGACGAGCACGTCGACCGGGCGGACGCCGGTACGACCTCGTTCACCGCGGACTTCCAGGACCTCGTCGCCCGGTACGCGTGGGGAGAGATCTGGACACGACCCGGCCTCGACCGCCGGAGCCGCTCGATGATCACGCTCACCGCTCTGGTGGCCGGCGGGCACTGGGAGGAGCTCGCCTTGCACGTGCGCGCGGCGGTGCGCAACGGCCTCACCGTGGACGAGATCCGCGAGGTCCTGCTCCAGTCGGCGATCTACTGCTCGGTGCCGAGCGCGAACCGCGCGTTCGCCGTCGCCCAGCGGGTGCTGCAGGAGGACGGCCTGCTCTGAATGCGGGTGAAGGTGCGGGACGCCGCCCGCACGCACCTCACCCAGGAGCAGGTCGGCGCGCTCGGCCTGGAGACCGCGCCGACCCACGTCGTCGACCGGATCGACCGCACGATCACGGAACCGGCGGGCCGCTCCACGAGCCGACCCGTGTCTGCCCTTGTGAGAGCGGTCCTGGGCCGCTACTCTCGAACACATGTTCGAAGATGACGGAGCGACAGCCGCGCCGCCCGCGGCCGTGCACCGTCGTCCTCGGGCGTTCGGTTCCGGCGCGGCCAGTGCCCCGGTCGCGCCGGAACCGCCCTCGTCGCGCGCACCGCACGTCACGGCGG
>NZ_JBHXAW010000036.1:0-22580 GCF_042726645.1 Isoptericola sp. NPDC060257 | reverse complement strand
GACGACGGGCCCCGTGGGCTGTCGAGAGGTGGTGGCGCTCATCCTTGAACTCCCTGGGCGGACTCGCGAACCGCGGGCGTCGCGATCCGTGCCCGCCGGCGGTGGCGGACGCGGACGAGCCTGCCCGTCCGGCGGCTCTCCATGCAATGACAAGTAATTGACGAGATTGTTTAAGATCACTCACATGGCCGTCGACGTGTCCGTCCGTCAGCTCGAGATGTTCAGCGCCGTCGTCGAGCACGGCTCGATCACCGAGGCCGCCCGACAGCTCATCGTGTCGCCCGGCGCGATCTCGCTCGCGATCACGCAGCTCGAGGCCGAGCTCGGCGTCCAGGTCGCGATCCGCACCCGGGGCCGGGGCGTCCAGGTCACCTCCGCCGGACGAGAGGTGTACGAGCACGCACGAGAGATCGCCGAGAGCCTGCAGGAGATCCGGCGGGTCGCGGCCGCCACCCGGGGCGGCCTCGCCGGCGCGCTGCGCCTCGGCCTGTTCACCACGCTCTCCCCGTGGCTCTTCCCGCCCCTCGCCGAGCACTTCGACCGCTCGTTCCCCGACGTCGACCTCCAGCTCGTCGAGGGCGGCTCGGCAGACCTGCAGGACCAGCTCGCCGAGGGACGCCTCGACGCGGCCCTGCTCTACGAGAACCACGTCAGCACGCCCCTGGAGACCCACCGCCTCGCCGCCGTCCGTCTGCAGCTGGCGCTCGCGGCCTCCCACCCGCTCGCGGCGTACGACGCCGTCCCGCTCGCGGCCCTGCGCGACGAGGACGCGGTGCTCCTGGCGATGCGCCCCGCGAGCGACCACGTCGAGGAGATCCTGCGCGTCGCGGGCATGACGCCGCGGGTCCGCTGGCGCAGCACCAACGTCGAGACGATCCGGTCGCTGGTCGCACGGGGTCTCGGCTACACGATCATCATGGGTCGGCCGTACGGCGACCTGACGTACGAGGGGATGCCGGTGGTGTACCGGCCGATCGCGGACGACCTGCCCGCCAACGCCCTGGTGCTCGCGGTGCCCAAGGGCGGCCGGCCCACCGCCAGGCTCCGCGAGCTGGCCTCGTTCTGCGAGGAGGCGTTCGGGGACGACCTGGAGCCCGGTGTCGTCCCCACCAGCCGCATGGGACGGCTCTCCTGAGCGTCGTGGGGGGAGCGGCGGGCTCAGACGTCGAAGAGCGTGGGGTGCTCGAGGTGCACGCCCTCGGCCTCGAGCATGCGCAGCTTGGTGCGCCGTCCGCCGCGCGCGGAGAACCCGCCGACCTGGCGGCCCGCGGCGAGCACGCGGTGGCACGGCACGATCGGCGGGAACGGGTTGCGCCCGAGGGCTTGGCCCACCGCCTGCGCCGCGCCGGGGGCGCCGAGCCGCGCTGCCACCTCGCCGTAGGTGAGGGTGTCGCCTGCCGGGATGGTGCGCACCACCTCGTACACGCGGCGGTCGAAGTCCGGGACGGCGGCGAGGTCAAGGTCGATCCCGGACAGGTCGCCGGTCCCCGTCCCGAGCAGGTCGGCGACCTCGGCCACGATGCCGGCGATCGCAGGGTCCGGGTCGGTCTCGCGGGCGGCCGGGTACCACTGCGCGACGGCGGCGCGGGTGCTCTGGGCCGAGCCGTGGGGGAGTGCGGTGCCCACGACGGTGCCCGATGCGCGCCACACGAGGGCGCAGTGCCCGATCGCGGTGGGGAAGACGCAGAAGGCGAGCCCGTCGGGGGGAGTGGCCATGACGCTCACCGTAGTCACGCCGTCCGACACGAGGCCGGCGGGAGCGGGAGGCGATCGCGTGGGGCCGAGGGCAGCGGATGTCGCGATCTGCGCGAGACCACTGTGTTGTGTCATACACAATGGTTTGAGGTGTATGTCCGAATCATCCTACCGCGCACCACGGTGGATGGCGAGAACTTCGCCGTCCGGCCACCGCGACGGGCGCACGGGTTCGGCGCACCGCGGCGTCGAGGCGGTGCGCCGCGTCGCCGTCCGGGGGATCGGAGAGCGCTTCGAGGACGAGGAATCTCGTGCGGCGACGTCCGGTGCGCACCGGGACGCGCCGGACCGGCCGACGAACGATTCTGGACGAACGATCCGGACGAATGCGTCAGGGCGAACTGCACGAGCCGCCGACGTCGTACGCGCCGGCGAGGCGCCGGACCTGCGTCGCGCATCGCGGCGGTGTCGGTCATCGCGGTCGTCGCCGAGCGCACTGTGTGCACCTGGTGACCTGAGCTCCTGGTGTCGCGGCGATGGAGCGCTCGCGGACCTGCGATTGCTAGTGCCGAGCGAGCCTCGTCCTGCCGTCGCGAGGGAGGGGCTCCAGGGCGGCTTCGCTTCGCGTAATGACATAATGTGCATTATCGGTTGATCGCTCCACGCCTTGCGGACCCCGCTCGATTCCCAGAAACCGGCCCGGACTGGGGCCCCGGCCGCGATGTCGCGTCGCCGGCGTCACGACGACGCGTTGCTCGTCGGCGCTGACGGCGGGCCCCGTGCCGTGCGCTGCACGACGTGGGGCCGGCCGTCGCCCGCGCACCCGGCCTTGTGTTTCTTCGGCACCTGAGGTCCCGACGTCCTCGCCGGCGATCTCGAGCTCGTCGCCAGGCACCACCGGGTCCGACGTGTGGATCACCTGTGGCCTGCACAGGATCCGGCGAAGAACGTCTCGTCCGCCGTCCCCGGGGCGCACGCGGACAGGCCGCCGATCGCCAGGGCGGCCACGACCCTCGTCAGCGCCTGGTGCGCGGCTCTCATCGCCCCTGCGTGCGACGGCTGCGTCGGTCCCCCAGAACGCACTCCCCACGAGCCGTCGTCGCAGCGCCTCTCCCCTGCCGGGCGGTCGTCGGCTCCGTCCGCAGACCAGTCGTGTCGGATGAAAGTTCCTTCACCGCGCAGAGCAGGACGGGGCAACTCTTGACGCAGCCCGGGGCCGGTCCTAGCGTCCAGCACAGGCGCACCTGGACAACGACGTCCAGCGGTCCCGCACCGTCGCGCCGTCCGAACCGAGGAGGACCTCGTGAAGGATCCAGAAGAACGGCGCCTGGTGCGCGCCACGGCGGCGGTCGCGGGCGCGGGCCTGCTGCTCGCCGTCATGGCCCCCGCCCAGGCGGACACGACCGACACACCGGCAGGCACGTCGAGCGTCGACGTCGGCGCGATGGTCGACGCGATGACGCTCGACCAGAAGATCGGCCAGATGACGTGGACCCACGTCTACGGCTCGTCCGCCGAGGACACCTCGATGGCGGCGAGCAACCGGGCCCGCTACGGCGTGGACACCCCGGCGCAGGTCGTCCAGAAGTACGACCTCGGCGGCGTGCTCTACTTCGCCTGGTCGGGCAACACGGCCAACCCCCAGCAGGTCAACGGCCTGTCGAACGGGCTCCAGGAGGCCGCGCTGGACGACGGCGGACCCGGCATACCGCTCGCCGTCACGATCGACCAGGAGGGCGGCCTCGTGGCCCGTGTCGGGCCGCCGGCCACGGCGCTGCCCGGCAACATGGCCCTCGGGGCCACCTTCGACGCCGGGCTCGCCCGGGCGCAGGGCGACGTCCTCGGGTCCGAGCTGAAGGCGATGGGCGTCAACGTCGACTTCGCGCCGGTGCTCGACCTCAACACCAACCCGGACAACCCGGTCATCGGGATCCGCTCGATGGGCGCGCGCCCCGACGCCGTGAGCGAGCTCGGCGTCGCGCAGATCGAGGGGATCCAGCAACACATCGCGGCCACCGCGAAGCATTTCCCCGGCCACGGCGACACCGAGACGGACTCGCACTACGGACTGCCCGAGGTCACCTACGACCGCGCCACCCTGGAGAAGCACCTGCAGCCTTTCCAGGCCGCGATCGACGCGGGGGTCGACATGATCATGACGGCGCACATCGTCGTCGACGCGATCGACCCCGACCTGCCCGGCACCCTCTCCCCCAAGGTCCTCACCGGCCTGCTGCGGGAGGAGATGGGCTTCGACGGCATCATCACGACCGACGCGCTCGACATGGAGGCGATGACCGACAACTGGTCCCAGGAGGAGATGTCGGTCATGGCGATCCAGGCCGGCTCCGACATCTTCCTCAACTCCCCCGACGTCGACGCGTCGATCGCCGGGGTGAGGCAGGCCGTCGCGGACGGCACCATCACGGAGGCGCGGCTCGACGAGTCCGTCACCCGCATCCTCGAGTGGAAGGCGGAGCGCGGCATCCTCGCCGACGCGTACGCCGACCCGGCCGAGGTCGGGACGGTCGTGGGGTCCGCGGACCACCTGGCGACGGCCGCGACCATCGCGGACCGGTCCATCACCATGGTGCGTAACGAGGACCGCCCGCTGCCGCTCCGGCCGGGCGAGGACTCGCTGCTGGTGGTGGGCGCCGGTGCGGCATGGCCGGAGCGGCTCGCGCCGCTGCTCGCCGACCGCGGGTTCGACGTCACGACGGAGCTCGAGAACGGCACCTCGCCGTCCGCCGCCTACCGGGCGCGGGCCGTGGCGGCCGCAGCGGGCGTCGACGCGGTCGTGTTCACGTCGTACAACGCGAGCGGCAACGCGGCGCAGCAGGCGATGGTGGACGCGCTGGCGGCGACGGGCACGCCGGTGGTCGTGGTCGCGGCGCGCAACCCGTACGACGTCAACGTCTTCCCGACGGCCGACGCGGTGCTGAACAGCTACGGGTACGGGGTGGTCAACTACGCCGCGGTCGTGCGCGCGATCGCGGGCGACATCAACACGCTGGGCAAGCTCCCGGTGGCGGTGCCGACGGCGGACGGCGACGAGGTGCTGCTGCCGCTCGGGTTCGGGCACCGGTACCCGGGGTGGCCGCACCTACCGGGGTCGGGCAAGCCGGGACGCTGAGGTGAGGAGCGCCCGCCGGTCGCCCCCTGCAGAGGGGACCGGCGGGCGCGTCTCAGCCCTCTCGACTCAGCGCTCTCCCCCGCCCCCGAGGGACTCGAAGCGTGCGAGCGGGCCGGCGAGGACGCCGCCGTCGACGGGCAGCGTGACGCCGGTGACCCAGGCGGCGTCGTCGGAGCCGAGGAACGCGATGGCGGCCGCGACGTCCTCGGGCTCGCCGATCCGGCCCAGGGGGTACAGCGTCGCGAGCCGGTCGGGGTCGGACCGCTGGTCCCACGACCGGGTGCGGACGGTCCCGGGCGCGACGACGTTGATCCGCACTCCCCTGCTCCCGAGCCGCACGGCGAGGTTCTGCGCGAGGGACACGAGCCCCGCCTTCGCGGCCGAGTAGTCCTCGTCCCCGAAGGCCTGCAGGCCGTTGACGGAACCGACCAGCACGACCGATCCTCCGCGCGGCAGGTGGGGCGCCGCGGCCCGGACGCAGCGCGCCGGTCCGGCGAGGTTGAGGTCGACGCCGGCGGTCCAGGTGGCGTCGTCCATGCCGTCCAGGAGGCCCGGGTGCACGCCCGTGCCGCCCGCCACGCCGACGAGCACGTCGAGGCGGTCGTGCCGGTCGAGCGTCGCGGCCACGGCGGCCTCCACCGACGCGGTGTCGGTGATGTCGCACGCGACGGCCGAGGCGGGCGGCCCGCCGGCGGGGAGGCCGTCCGCGGCCCGCCGTGCGGCGTCCGCGTCGAGATCGGCGACCACGACGGTGGCGCCCTCCGCGTGCAACCGGCGCACCGCGGCCGCGCCGATCCCGTGCGCGCCGCCGGTGACCAGCGCCACGCGGCCGTCGAAGCGTCCTGCCGAAGGTCCTGTCACGTCCGTCCTCCTCGTCGAAGCTGTGGTCGTCCTGGTCGCCGCCGCGTCAGGGCCGCGTCAGAGCGTGAGCCGGTAGTAGTTCTCCTCGCCGTACCGCTCGAACCCCGCCCGGCGCAGGAGGCGGGCGGAGGTGCTGACCCGGCCCTTGACGAGGGCGAGCGACGCGCCCGCGGCGGCCGACAGCCGCAGCCGCTCCTCGAGCACGGCCCGATAGGCGCCGCGGCCGCGACGGTCGGGCACGGTGCCCGCGCCCCACAGCCGGGCGACGGTGCCCAGCTCGGGTCGGGGCGCCGGCGCGAGCGTGACCCCGGCGGACGCCACGGGCTCGGCGTCCTGGTAGGCCACGACACGGATCTCGCTGCTGTCCCCGGACAGCAGCGTGCGCGCGGCGGCAGCGAGCCGCTCGTCGTCCATGGGCTGCTGGTCCCACACCGCGGTGTCGACGCGGTCGGCGTCGCGCAGCCCGTCCACGTCGGTCACGCGTCGCACGACGAGGCGCCCGTCGCGCTCCGGCGTCTCGCGGAGCCCCTGCTCGAGGCCGCGTGCGAGCACGTCCACGGTGTCCTCGAGCCGGGCGCCGCGGGAGAGCAGCAGGTCGGTGAGGTCGGGGGTGCTGCTGGCCGAGTCCCAGACGCCGAGGGTGTCGCTGCCCCAGGCACGCGCTCGCTCGACGGCGTCGCGCAGGACGTCCTCCGGCGCGCGGGCGGACGCGAGCCCGGTGAGCACGACTCGGCCCTGTGCCCATGCGGGCCACCGGGTGAGGGTGACGTCCGTGACGACGCAGTCCGCGTCGGGCGGCACCCACGACCACTCGGTGGCGGCGCGCAGCACGGTCGGCGGGTCCCAGGCGTCGCTCATGACGGCAACCTAGCGAACCGGCGTACGGCCGCGGCGGTGACGCGCGCGGGCGTCACAGGTCGGCGGCGAGGGCGCGGACGACGTCGGCCGCGGGCCCGGTGGCGGCGCTGCGGTGGCCGGTCCCGGCCCACAGGTGCAGCCGGTCGGCGTCTCCGGCGGCGGCCGCGCGTCGGCGCAGCTCGCGGGTGAGGTGGTGCACCTGCGGGTAGGCGGCCGGGGCGTGCGCGTCGTGCCGGTCGAGGAAGCCGTTGCGCAGCGACCGGGCGGGGCGTCCCGTGAAGGCGCGCGTGACCGCCGTCGTCGTGTACCGGGGGTCGCCGAGGGCGTCCCGATGGGTCCTGGAGGTACCGGCCTCGTCGGTGCGCAGCAGCAGCGTCCCGACGGCGACGGCCTGCGCCCCGGCCCGCAGCAGCCGGGTGACGGCCGCAGGGCCGTCCACTCCCCCGGCGGCGACGACCGGAAGGCGCGAGCGCGCCACGACCGCGGCGACGGCGTCGTCGGTCGTGCCGTCGACGACGGTGCGTCCCGGGTCCCACGTGCCGCTGTGCCCGCCCGCGCGGGGCCCCTGGACCACGAGACCGTCGGCCCCGAGCGCCTCTGCGGCCGCGGCCTCCTGCGGCGTCGTGACCGTGACGAGCACGACGGACCCGGCGGCGCGCAGCGCCGCGACGTCGGCCGCCGGCGGGGGTCCGAACGTGCACGACACCACGGGCACGGGGTCGCGGCGCAACAGGTCGACCTTCGCCGCCCAGCCGTCGTCGTCGGTGGCCGGAACGGCGGCCAGCGCGGCGTCGAGGTCGACGTCGTGCGCCGCGGCGTCCGGCGCGATCCGCCGCGCGTAGGCCGCGAGCGCCGCGGGGTCGGGCGCGGGCGTGGTGGCGGGGACGAAGAGGTTGACGCCGAAGGGGTGTGCCCGCTGGTGGGCGCGGCGGACCTGGTCGGCGAGGGCGTCGGGTTCCTGGTAGCCGCCGGCGAGAAAGGCGAGGGCTCCGGCGTCGGTCGTGGCGGCGAGGAGGTCGAGCGTGGTGGCGCCGCCGGCCATGGGTGCGGCGACGAGGGGCAGGTCGGTGCCGAGCAGGGTGGTGCGGGCCGTCTCTCGCATGTCTCGCATCGTCTCGCATCGTGCCACCGGGCGGGCGCGGTCGTCGCGGGGACGGTCTCATCTGGCGCTCATGCGCGCCTGGCACGCTGGGCGCCCCGCCGGAGGGCGGTACGGGTCGGTACGGGAAGGGGTGTGCGCGCCGCATGACGGTGGTGGTACGGGAGCGTGCGACGGCGTGCGACGCCGGGGTCGGGACGTTCGTGCTGGTGGGCGGCGTGCCGGGCGCCGGCAAGAGCACGGCGCTCGCGCGGGTGGCGGGGTGCCGTCCGGGGGTGCGGGTGCTGGACAGCGAGGCGGCGCGTCGTGACCTGCGGGGGCGGGTGCCGCGCGGGGTGCCGTACGGGGTGTACCGGCCGGTGGTGCACGTGCGGCACCTGGCGGGGGTGGTGCGGGCGGTGCTGGGTGGCCCGCGGGAGCGGGGCGGCGAGGGGGTGCTGGTGGTGCACGACCCGGCGACGTCGCGGGTGCGGCGGTGGTGGTGGGCGTGCCTGGCGCGTCGGGCGGGGTGGCGTCCGGTGCTGGTGATGGTGGACGTGGGGCGCGGCGAGGCGTTGTCGGGGCAGGAGGCGCGGGGACGGGTGGTGCGGGGGCGGGCGTTCGCGCGGCACTGGCGGCGGTGGGCGGCGCAGCGTGCGGGCCTGCTGGCGGCGTCGGGCGGGTCGAGGGAGGCCCCGGCCGCCGGGTGGTCGCAGGTGCACGTGGTGGGCCGGGGTGAGGCTGTGTCGGTGCTGGTGGGGGTGGTGGACGCGGCGCCGTCGGTCGGGGTGCGCGGTGCCCGCTAGGGTCGCGGTCATGACGTCCTCTGGGTTGTCGGGTGGTGCGCTGGAGCGGGTGGTCGCGCAGGTGCGTGCGGTGGGCGACGGCGTGGTGTCGTCGCTGGGCCCGGACGGCGCCCCGCAAGCGGCGTACCTGACGCTGGCGGTCACGGAGTCGGGCGAGCTGGTGTTCGACGCGCGGGAGGGGTCGCGCAAGGTGGCGAACCTGCGCCGCGACCCGCGGGTGGCGGTGGTGGTGGGCGGCCCGGACGGGACGACCCTGCAGGTCGAGGGCGTGGCGGACCTCCCGGACGGCGCGGACCGCGAGCGGTGCGCGGAGGCCTACCGGTCGGCGTTCCCGCACTTCGCGGCGTCGTTGGACGACCCGGGGATCGTGGTGGTGCGGGTGGTGGTGCGGTGGGCGCGCTGGGGCGACCACCGCCCCTCTCCCCCCGTGGTCGTGGAGCTCGTGGGCGGTGGGCGTGCCTGAGGTGCCCCGGGTCGTGCGGCTGGTGGACCCAGAGGGGGTGCGGCTCGCGCCACGGCGTCCGGTGGGGACGGGGGCGCTGGTGCTCGCCGGGTCGAGCGGCCGTGTCGACGAGGGCCGGGCACGCCTGCTGGCCGGACGCGGGGTGCTCGCGGAGTCGGTGCGATGGTTCGGTGGCCCCGGTCAGCCTGCGGGGCCGTGGGACGTCCCCGTGGAGACGTTCGTGCGCCGCGTCGAGGCGCTCGCGGCGGAGTGCGACCGTGTGGTGCTGGTGGGGACGTCGTTCGGGGCCGAGGCCGCGCTCGTCACGGCGGCGCTCGCCGCGGGGACGGGCGCGCCGGTGGACGCCGTGGTCGCGCTCGCGCCGTCGGACGTGGTGTGGGCGGGGGTGGCGCCGGGTGGTCGGCAGACGTCGCACTGGACGTGGGGCGGGCGGCCGCTCCCGTTCGTGCCGTTCGTGCCGGGGTGGGCCCCGGTCGACGACCCGCCGGCGTTCCGCGACCAGTACCAGCGGTCGCGGGAGGCGGACGCGGCCCGCACGACGGCGGCGGCCATCGCGGTCGAGCGGATCGCGGAGGTGGTCCTCGTGGCGGGCGGGGACGACCAGGTGTGGCCCGCGGTGCGGCACGCGAAGGAGATCGTCCGGCGCCGGGAGGCGCACGGGCTGGCGACGACCCTGGTGACGGACCAGGAGGCCGGCCACCGCGCGACGCTGCCCGGGGAGCCGCGGGTGTCGGCGGGCATGGCGATGCGTCGTGGTGGCAGCGAGACCGCCGACCGTCGTCTGGGCGAGGCGGCGTGGGCGGCGCTGTGCCGGGCGCTGCGCGTGCCGGACGACGTCGCCCGGTGACGTCCCTCGTGCCGTCCCCTGTGCCATCCCCCGCGTCGGCAGGGTGCGCCCGAGGTGCGGGCGCTCAGCGCCAGCCGAGGGCGGGCGCGACGTGCCGGACGACGTTCTCGACGACGTGCGCGTTGTACTCGACGCCGAGCTGGTTGGGCACGGTGAGCAGGAGGGTGTCGGCCGCGGCGACGGCCTCGTCCTCGGCGAGGTCGGCGACGACGTCGTCGACCTCGCCGGCGTAGGTCTTGCCGAAGCGGGCGCGCACGCCCTCGAGGACGCCGACCTGGTCGGTGCTGGCGGTCTCCAGGCCGAAGTAGGCGCGGTCGCGGTCGTCGGTGATCGGGAAGATGCTGCGCGACACGGACACGCGCGGCTCCCACCCGTGCCCGGCGTCCGCCCAGGCGTCGCGGAAGCGCTGGATCTGCTCGGCCTGCAGGCGGTGGAACGGGACGCCCGTGTCCTCGGACAGGAGGGTGGAGCTCATGAGGTTCATGCCCTGCGCGGCGGTCCACTCCGCGGTGGCGCGGGTGCCGGCGCCCCACCAGATGCGCTCGCGCAGACCCTCGGAGTGCGGCTCGACGCGCAGCAGCCCGGGCGGGTTGGGGAACATGGGGCGCGGGTTCGGCTCGGCGAAGCCGTCGCCGTCGAGCACCTCGAGGAAGCGGGCGGTGTGCCGTCGGGCCATGTCGGCGTCGGACTCCCCCGCCCGCGGCTCGTGCCCGAAGTGGCGGAACCCGTCGATCACCTGCTCGGGCGACCCGCGGCTGATGCCGAGCTGCAGGCGGCCGCCGGCGATGAGGTCCGCGGCGCCGGCGTCCTCCGCGAGGTACAGGGGGTTCTCGTAGCGCATGTCGATGACGGCGGTGCCGATCTCGATGCGGCTCGTGCGCGCGCCGACGGCGGCGAGCAGCGGGAACGGGGACGCGAGCTGGCGCGCGAAGTGGTGCACGCGGAAGTACGCCCCGTCGGCGCCGAGCTCCTCCGCCGCGACGGCGAGGTCGATCGACTGCAGCAGCGCGTCGGACGCCGAGCGGGTGGCGGACTGCGGGTGCGGCGTCCAGTGGCCGAAGGACAGGAATCCGAGGTGCTTCACGGGGGCGTCAACCTCCTGCGGGCCCGGGTGCTTCCCGGGTGCCCCTTCGATCGTCGCCTCGCGGCCCGTGGCCCGCGCGCGCTGCGCGGACATCGTCGTGGACCGAGGTGCGACCCCCGCCTAGCCTGTGCTCATGACCCTTGCACACGACGTGGCCGGGGACCCCGGCGCCCCCGCCGTCGTCCTCCTGCACGCCGGCGTGGCCGACCGTCGCATGTGGGACGCCGTCGCCCCCGCCCTGGCGCACACGTTCCGTGTGGTGCGCCCGGACCTGCGCGGCTTCGGGGACTCCCCGCTGCCGGCCGACGGCGGCCGGTACACGAACGCGGGCGACGTCGTCGCACTCCTCGACGACCTCGGCGTCGCGGACGCCGCCGTCGTCGGGTCGTCGTTCGGCGGGAAGGTTGCGCTCGAGCTCACGACGACCCACCCCGGCCGGGTGCGCGAGCTGGTGCTGCTGTGCCCCGCCGCCCCTGGCGTGCCCGACACGGAGACGTCCGACGCGTTCGACGCCGAGGAGGCACGGCTCCTGGCCGAGGGCGACGTCGAGGGCGCTGTCCGGCTCAACGTGTCGACGTGGCTCGGCCCGGACGCCGACGACGACGCCGCGGAGGCCCTCACCGTCATGCAGCGCCGCGCGTTCGAGGTGCAGCTCGCGGCCGACGCGGCCGCGAGCGCCGCCGGGCTGCCCGAGCCCGGCCCGGACGGCGTCGAGGTGGGCCTCGCGGGGATCCGCGTGCCGACGTTCGTCGTCGAGGGCGCGCACGACATGGACGCGCTACGGGCGTGCGCCCGGCACGTGGCGGCGTCGGTGCCCGGCGCGGAGCTGTCCCTGCTGGAGTGGGCGGGGCACCTGCCGGTGCTGGAGCGGCCGGACGCGATCCTGGCGCTGCTGCTGGACGTGCTGCGCGACGACCCGACGGTGCACGCGCCCTGACCGGTCAGGGTCGCGGTGTGGGCCCGTGCCAGGTGAGCGCGATCAGGCAGGCATCGTCGCGCTGGTGGGTCCCGAGGTCGACGAGGTGGGTGGCGGACTCCCCCGACTGCGCGAGGCGGGCGGCGTGCTCGGCGAGGTGCTCCAGTCCGTCGCGCAGGGGGGCGTCGCGGCGTTCGACGACGCCGTCGGTGTACAGCACGACCGTGTCCCCGGGGGCGAGCGGGACGGTGCCCTCCGTGCGTTCGCCGGGTGCGCTGCCGACGCCGAGCGGGAGGGACCGTCCCGCCCAGAGGAACTCGGCGGCGCCGGCACGCCGCACGTGCAGCGGGGGAAGGTGCCCGGCGCTCGCGTACGTGAGGGTGGCGTTGGCGGTGTCCAGCTCCGCGTAGACGACGGTCGATCCGAAGCCGATGTCGTGGTGGCGGACGAACATGTCGAGGCGGTCGAGGACCTTGGCGGGGCCGATCCCGGGCTCGGCGAGGGCACGGGTCGCGGTGCGCAGCTGACCCATGGCGGTCGCGGAGGCGAGCCCGTGCCCCACCACGTCGCCGATGACGACGTGGAGGACGCCGTGACCGTGGGCCGCGCCGCGGTCGGCGCGGTGGTAGGCGCCTCGGTCGAGGTCGAAGACGTCGTACCAGTCGCCGCCGACGGTGAGACCGCTGGTCGCCGGCCGGTACTCGGCGACGACGTCCAGGTCGGGGCGCTCCGGCAGGTCACCGGCCAGCATGGCGAGCTGCAGCTCGTGGGCCACCGACACGCTCTGCTCGGCGAGCTGTGCCCGGTCGAGGGCGATGGCACCCTGGCGGACGACCGTGGTCAGGGCTTCCCTGTCGGGCGGGACGTCGCCGAGACGTTCGTGGGGGACGACCACGAGGTGTCCCCAGGAACGCTGGACGCCGTCGACCGGCATCACCAGGAGCCCGGCCTCCCCGGCGGACGGGCGGGGCGCGGTGGTCTCGAGCGTGACCCGCGCGACGCCGGGGTGCCGTGCGACCACGCCGAGCAGCGCGTCGCGCACCTGGTCGACGCCCGCGACCCGCGAGAGCGCCGCGGTGGCCTCCTGCACCCAGCGCAGGCCCTCGGCCCACCGGTCGGAGCTCGTGCGGGCGCGCACCAGCTCCTGCTCGAACTCGGCGCGGCCGCGGGAGGCGAACATGGCCACGTCGATCTCGGCGCCGCTCCCGGGTCCGGCGGGGCCACGACGGTGGGCGGTGACCAGCACGGGCAGCGGCTCGCCGGGCGTGCGCAGCGCCAGGGAGACGTCCTCCACCCTGCCGTTGAGCGCCAGGGCGGGGGCGACGTAGGCCTCCCAGTAGAGCCGGCCGCCGGCGGTGATCAGGCTGCCCAGCGGCCGGCCGACCACCGGGTCCGGCAGCTCGTGGGACGGGGGCGACGGCTGGCCGGGCGCGTGCCCCGCGCGCCAGCGGAGGAAGGTGACGTTCGCGTCGAGGACCGTGCCGTCCTCGTCCAGGCGCAGCATGGCCACGGGTGCCCTGGACCAGGCGTCCGCGAGGCTGCCGTCGCTCATGCGACGGGCTGCTCGTCCAGGGGCGCCGGTCGCGCGCCGTCGAGGGCCAGGTAGTCACGGATCGCGCTGACGAGAGCGGTGGGCGCGCTGAGGTTCGGGCAGTGCCCGACGGCGTCCAGGAGGGTGAACCTCGAACCTGTCAGGTGCTCGTGGACGTAGCGGCCCACCTCGGGCGGGGCGATCGCGTCCTGACGGCACTGGACGACGAGGGCCGGCGTGCGCACGGCGGCGAGGTCGGCGCGGTTGTCCGACAGGAACGTGGTGCGTGCGAAGCGTCGCGCGATGACCGGGTCGGTGCGGCAGAACGCGTCGGCGAGCTCCTCGCCGAGCTCCGGACGGTCCGGGCTGCCCATGATGACCGGACCCATCGCCCGGGACCAGCCGAGGTAGTTGGCGTCCATCGTGGCCAGCAGCTCGTCGATCTCGCCGGCGGTGAACCCCCCGCGGTAGCCGCCGTCGTCGACGTAGCGGGGGCTGGGACCGACCAGCACCATGCGCTCGAACAGGTCCGGCCTGCGCACGGCCGCGAGCAGGCCGATCATCGCGCTGACGGAGTGGCCCACGAACACCACGGGTCCGAGGTCGAGGTCGTCGAGCAGGTCGATCACGTCGGACGCGTACCCCTCGAGGGCCGCGTGCCGCGCCACGTCGTACAGGGACGGGTCCGCGGCGCCCGCGCCCGCGTGGTCGAACAGCACCACCCGGTGGTCGGGCTCGAACGCGCGCGCCACCCACCGCCACATCGACTGGTCGCAGCCGAACCCGTGCGCGAACACCATCGGCGGGCCGTGCCGCGGCCCGGACAACCGGGTGCCGTGGCGCTCGCTGGTCCTCATGACCACCCAGGGTAGGCGCTCGCGGCCCGCACGATGACGCTCCGCGGCAGGGACCAGCCGCCCGCAGGACACGTGCGCGAAACACCGGGGGGCGAGGATGCGGGGGTGATCATCGCCCCGGAGTCCCCGGCCGCCGTCGACGTGCGCGCGCTGCTGGAGGAGCACCTTTCCGACATGTACGCCACGTCCCCCGCCGAGTCGGTGCACGCCCTCGACCTCACGGCGCTGCTCGCCCCCGCGGTGACGTTCCTGACCGCGCGCGACGACGACGGGACCCTGCTCGGCTGCGGCGCCCTCAGCGAGCTCCGGCCCACCACCGCGACGTCCCCCGGGCAGGGCGAGGTGAAGTCGATGCGCACGGCGCGCCCCGCGCGCGGACGCGGCGTGGCGGGCGCCGTCCTGGACCGGCTGGTCGCCCTGGCCCGCGAGCGCCGGTACGCCTCCGTGAGCCTGGAGACGGGGCCGCAGGAGTACTTCGCGGCCGCGCGGCGCCTGTACGCGCGGCACGGGTTCGTGCCCTGCGGCCCGTTCGGCTCCTACTCCCCCGACCCGTGCAGCGTGTTCCGCACCCTCGACCTGACGGACGACCGCACGGACGCGGCTGTCGGCCCCGCCGCCTAGCCTCGCGGGATGACCGACACCCCGACCTGCGACGCGCCGGGCACGGCGCCCCTGCTGGACCGGCGGTTCGCGTGGCGGGGCCGCGAGGTCGCGTGGACGGCGTTCGGCTCCGGCCCGCCGCTGGTGTTCTGCCACGGCACGCCGTGGTCGTCCTGGCTGTGGGAGCCGTACGCCCGCGCCCTGGCCGGCGGGTTCACCGTGCACCTGTGGGACATGCCGGGCTACGGGGACTCGTCGAAGGACCCCGCGCACGACGTCGACCTCGGGACGCAGGGCGAGCTGTTCGCCGCCCTTCTGGAGCACTGGCGCCCCGCCTGGGCCGCGACCGCAGCCACCGGGCGCGACGGCGGGGGCGACGCCGGCACGCCGCCGCTGCCGCACGTCGTCGCGCACGACTACGGGGGCGCGGTGAGCCTGCGCGCCGCGCTGCTGCACGGCGCCCGGTACGCGTCCCTGTGCCTCGTGGACGTGGTGGCGCTGCGCCCGTGGGGCTCGCCGTACTTCGCCCTGGTGCGCGAGCACGCCGACGTCTTCGCGGCCACGCCCGCCGCCGTGCACCGGGGCGCGCTGGAGGCGTACGTGCGCACGGCCGCGCACCGGCCGCTGCGCGAGGAGCACCTGGCCGCGCTCGTCGCCCCGTGGACGGGCGAGGCCGGGCAGGCCGCGTTCTACCGGCAGATCGCCCAGGCCGACGAGCGGTACACCGCCGAGCTCGAGCCGCTGCTGGGCGACCTCGACGTCCCGGTGCGCGTGCTGTGGGGCGAGGAGGACGCGTGGATCCCGCCGGACCGCGCGCGGCGGCTGGCGGAGGCCCTGCCGGACGCCGACGTGCGGATGCTCCCGGGCGCCGGGCACCTGGTGCAGCTCGACGCACCCGTCGCGCTCGCCGTCGAGCTGCAGCGCTGGTTGTCCGCGTCCCGCTGACAGTCGGTGCCCGGCCGACAGTCAGTACTAGTCGGTACCAGTCAGTACCAGCTCGCCCGCGCGTGCTGGAAGATGAGGTTGGTCTCGGTGAGCGCCACGTCCGGGTCGGTCGACAGGTGCTCGATGACGAACTCGTTCAGGGCGTCGGAGTCCGCCGCGGCCACGTGCACGAAGAAGTCGTGCGCCCCGCCCAGCAGGAAGACGTTCAGCACCCCGGGCAGCTCGGCGAGGCGCTGCAGGTAGCCGCTCAGGCGGGTGCGGGCCGCGCCGCGCATCTGCACCGCGATCATCGCCTGCAGGGGGTGCCCGGTCCGCGCCGGGTCGACGTCCGCGTGGAAGCCGCGGATCACGCCGCGCTCGCGCAGCTGACGCACCCGCGTCAGGCAGGTGGACGGCGCGATCCCCGCCCGCGCCGCGAGCGCGTTGTTCGGCAGCCGCGCGTCGTCCGCGAGCGCCGCGAGGATCCGCTGGTCGACGTCGTCCAGCCGTGCGGGGGCGGGCCCGCGCCGTTCGAGCCCCCACGACGGGTCCGGCCGGACGTCCGTGGGCCGGACCTCCTGCGTGCGGACGTCCTGCCCCCGCCGCTGCCCGGATCGAACATCCTTCGCGCGGGGCTGGCGTGGCGCGGGCTGAGCCGGGCGTCGTGTCGACATCTTGGCAATCTACCGAAGGATGTGCGGATTCGTGGCGTGCAGCCGAATCTGCCCGTCAGACTGGGACGTGAGCGGGGTCACACGCCCCGCGCCACGCACCCGCCGATCCCTGGCCACGAGCAGGGGGTCGGTGCCGAGCCACGAAGGCGGACTCACCATGCGCATCGGCGTCCCGAAGGAAGTCAAGAACCACGAGTACCGGGTGGCGATCACGCCGGCCGGCGTGCACGAGCTCGTCGCCCGCGGGCACGACGTCGCCGTGGAGGCGGGTGCCGGGGCGGGGTCCGCGATCACCGACGACGAGTACCGCGCCGCCGGGGCGGACGTCGTCGCCGACGCGGACGAGGTGTGGGCCGGCGCCGAGACGGTGCTCAAGGTCAAGGAGCCGGTCGAGGAGGAGTACCACCGGCTGCGGCCGGGGCTCGTGCTGTTCACCTACCTGCACCTCGCGGCGGACAAGGCGCTCACCGAGGAGCTGCTGGCCCGCGACGTGACCGCCATCGCGTACGAGACGGTGCAGACCCCTGACGGGCGGCTCCCGCTGCTGGCCCCCATGTCGGAGGTCGCGGGGCGGCTCGCGCCGCAGGTCGGGGCCGCCACCCTGCTGCGCGCCGCGGGCGGTCGCGGGGTCCTGCTCGGCGGGGTGCCCGGCGTGCCCGCCGGGCACGTGGTGGTCATCGGTGCGGGCGTCTCGGGCATGAACGCCGCCCGGATCGCCGTCGGGCTGGGCGCCCGCGTCACCCTCCTGGACACGAGCGCCGACGCGCTCAAGGCCGCCGACCGGGAGTTCGGCGGCCGCGTGCAGACCCTCGCCTCGAACCGGCTCACCCTCACCGAGGCGGTGCTCGAGGCCGACCTGGTGGTCGGGGCCGTCCTGGTCCCCGGCGCGAAGGCGCCCGTGCTGGTGGCGAACGACGTCGTGGCGCGCATGCGGCCGGGCGCCGTCCTCGTGGACATCGCGATCGACCAGGGCGGCTGCTTCGAGGACTCCCGCCCCACGACGCACGCCGACCCCACGTTCCCCGTGCACGACACGGTCTTCTACTGCGTGGCGAACATGCCGGGCGCCGTGCCCCGCACCTCCACGTACGCGCTGACGAACGTGACGCTGCCGTACGCCGTGGCGCTCGCGGACCACGGCTGGCGCGAGGCCCTGCGCCGCGACCCGGTGCTGGCCCGCGGCCTCAACGTGCACGACGGGCGCGTCACCAACGCGGGCGTGGCCGAGGCGCACTCCCTCGAGCACGTGGACGTCGACGCCGTCCTCTGACGGTCGCGCCGCGAGGCGGCACGCTCAGCATCCCCGATGCCGACCGAGGCCGGGTGCGCGGCGGCACGGGCACCCGGTCGAGGTCGGCCGCGACGGTGAGGCCGCCGTCGAACACCTCGCGCGCCTCGCGCTCGAACTCGTCCGGCAGCTCGTCGGGCACGCGGTAGCGCTGGGAGAAGTGCGTGAGCACGAGGTGGCGCACGCCGGCGCGCGCGGCGACGATCGCGGCCTGTCGGCACGTGAGGTGCGCCCACCGGGCGGCCAGCTCGGCGTCGCGGTGCAGGAACGTCGACTCGACGACGAGCAGGTCGACGCCGTCGGCGAGCTCGAGGACGGCGTCGCACAGGCGGGTGTCCATGACGAACGCGACTGACTGCCCCGGCCGCGGCACGGAGGCGGCGTCGCGTCGCACGGTGCGGCCGTCGTCGAGGACGAGGACGCCGTCGCGCAGCAACCGCCCCACCGCCGGGCCGGCGGGGACGCCCGCGGCCGCGAGCGCCGCCGGGTCCAGGGACACGCCGTCCGGCTCGTCGAGGCGGTAGCCGACGGCGTCGACGCGGTGGTCCAGCGGGCGCGCGGTGAGGACGGGGGCGCCCGGGCCGGCGCCGCGCTCGCCGTCCAGGCGGGGCAGCGTCACCACGGGTGACGGACGGGGCGACGGACCGGGCGACCGAGCGGAGGTCGCCGCGCCGGGGAAGGCCACGGGCTGCAGCGCGACCCGCTCGTGGTGGTCGTAGGCGCTGGCGTCGAGCAGGTGGCGCACCCAGGGCTCGCCGGAGGCGGGGAACGAGATCGGCACGGTGTGGCGCACCTGGTCCCCCGACAGGCGCTGGGCGACGCCCGCGAGGCCGAGGGAGTGGTCGCCGTGCAGGTGGGTGATCGCGATGCGGGTGAGGTCGGTGGCGGACACCCCCGCGAGCGTCATCTGCCGCTGCGTGCCCTCCCCCGGGTCGAAGAGGATCGCCGCGTCGTCGAAGAACAGCACGTACCCGTTGTGGTTGCGGGTGCGCGTGGGCACCATGCTCGCGGTGCCGAGCACGACGAGCTCGCGTCGCGACACGCCGCCGCGCTCAGCGGCCGAGCGCGCGCCCGACCACGCGCACCAGCCCCGTGGTCACGTGCTGCACGGGGCGCCACAGGTCGCGGTCGAACACGGCCGTGCGGGTGGCGGGGCCACGGCGCAGCCGCCCCGCGAGGCGGCTCGCGGCGGGCGCCGGCGCGGAGGGCGCGGGCTTCAGGGAGGGCAGGCCGGCGAGCACGGACGGCCGGTAGCGGGCGCCCGGGTCCCACCTTGGGTGGGGGCGCTGCCTCGCGTCGTCGGGGGTCGGGGCCTGCATGAGGTCATCGTGGCGCGGCGGCGTGGCCGCCGCAAGGCCGGGGACGGCCCCGAGGACGCTCAGGCGCCGGGGAAGCCCTGGGGGTTCTCGGACTGCCAGCGCCAGGTGTCGGCGCACATGTCGTCGATCGTCTTGACGGCGCGCCAGCCGAGCTCGGTCTGCGCGCGCGTCGGGTCGGCCCAGAACGCGGCGAGGTCGCCCGCGCGGCGCGGCCCGACCTCGTAGGGCAGCTCGCGGCCCACGGCCCGCTCGAACGCGTGCAGCATCTGCAGCACGGACGTGCCGGTGCCGGTGCCGAGGTTGAAGGCGCGCACGGGCTCGGCCATGGCGTCCAGGTGGTTCAGCGCGGCGACGTGCCCGGCGGCGAGGTCCTCGACGTGCAGGTAGTCGCGCTCGCACGTGCCGTCGGCGGTCGGGTAGTCGTCGCCGAAGACCACGAGCTTGTCGCGCTTGCCGACCGCGACCTGTGCCAGGAACGGCATGAGGTTGTTCGGGATGCCCTGCGGGTCCTCCCCGATCCGGCCCGACGGGTGCGCGCCCACCGGGTTGAAGTAGCGCAGCAGCGCGACCTTGAGCCCGCCGACCGCGACCGCCGCGTCGGCCGCGATGCGCTCGATCATCACCTTCGTCTGCCCGTACGGGGACGACGACGACAGGTACTCGTAGTCCTCGCGGTAGGGCACGGGCGCCTTCTCCCCGTACACGGTGGCCGAGGAGGAGAACACCAGGCGCGGCACGTCGTGGCGGCGCATCGCCTCCAGCAGCGACAGCGTCGAGTCGAGGTTGTTGCGGTAGTACTCCAGCGGCTTGGCCACCGACTCGCCCACCGCCTTGAAGCCCGCGAAGTGCACGACGGCGTCGAACCTCTCGTGCGCGAACAGCCGGTCGGTCTTCTCCGCGTCGGTGAGGTCGATCGCGTGCACCGGCACGTGCGCCCCCGACAGGGACTCCAGGCGGCCCACCACCGTGGGCTTGCTGTTGGAGAAGTCGTCCACCACGACGACGTCGTGCCCGGAGGCGACGAGGGACAGGACGGTGTGGGAGCCGATGTACCCGGCGCCGCCGGAGACGAGAACGCGCATGGGCCCAGCCTAGGGCGTCGGGCACCGTCGTCGGACGGGCGTCCGCACCCCGGGCCGGGCCCGTGCGTGTCGGGTCGTGTCAGCTGCCGCCGAGGAGCTCGGTGAAGCTCGGCGTCGCGGCGAACGGGTCGACCGGGCCGTCGTTCTCGCGGCGCGCCACCCGCTGCGCCAGGTCGCGCCCGGCACGCGCGATCCGCTTCGGCAGGCCGGCGCCCGGGTCGTCGGCGCTCGCGGCCCAGTCGTCGGTGGCGGCGAAGACGCTGGTCGGCACGACGTCGGCGCGCAGGTACGTGAACAGCGGCCGCATCGTGTACTCCAGCGCCAGGGAGTGGCGGGCGGTGCCGCCGGTCGCGCCGAGCAGGACCGGCATGCCGGTCACCGAGTCGGGGTCGACGACGTCCCAGAACGACTTGAACAGCCCCGAGTAGCTCGTGGTGAACACGGGCGAGACGGCGATGAGCCCGTCCGCGCCCGTCACGGTCTCCAGCGCCCGGGCCAGGTCGCCGGTCGGGAACCGGGTGAGGATCGCGTCGACGACGGCGTGCGCGAGGTCGCGCAGCTCGATCGTCTCCACCCGCACGGTGTGGCCGGCGTCCTCCAGCTCCCGCACGGTGGCGTCCGCGAGCCGGTCGGCCAGCAGGCGCGTCGACGACGGCTGGGACAGGCCCGCCGACACGACGGCGAGGGTGCGGGTGGGGTGAAGGCCCGAGGGCCCCGAGGACATGGTCATGCGCGTGCCTCCTGCGATGCGGCGGGCTGGGTGCCCTCGGCAACGGTACCGGTGTACGGGTCGGCGGTGTCGCCGACGTGGGTGGCGCCCGCCTCGCCCGCGGCGCGGGCGGCGGCGACGCGCTCGGCGTGCGTCGGCGGGTTCAGCGGGACGTCGTCCGCGGGGCGCTTGGCCTCGACGATCTTGCGCAGCTCGGGCACGACCTCCTCGCCGAGCAGGTCGATCTGCTCGAGCACGGACTTCAGCGGCAGGCCCGCGTGGTCCACGAGGAACAGCTGGCGCTGGTAGTAGCCCACCTCGTCGACGAACGACGCGTACCGGTCGATGACCTGCTGCGGCGAGCCGACCGTCAGCGGCGTCTCGCGCGTGAAGTCCTCCATCGACGGGCCGTGCCCGTACACGGGCGCCTCGTCGAAGTAGGGCCGGAACTCGTTCCACGCGTCCTGCGACCGCTTGCGCATGAACACCTGGCCGCCGAGCCCGACGATCGCCTGGTCCGCGCGCCCGTGCCCGTGGTGCTCGAAGCGCTGCCGGTAGAACCGCACCATCTGCCGGGTGTGGTGCATGGGCCAGAAGATGTTGTTGTGCAGGAAGCCGTCGCCGTAGAACGCGGCCTGCTCGGCGATCTCGGGGCTGCGGATGGAGCCGTGCCACACGAACGGCGGCACGCCGTCCAGCGGGCGCGGGGTGGACGTGAAGCCCTGCAGCGGGGTGCGGAACTTGCCCTCCCAGTCCACGACGTCCTCGGTCCACAGCCGGCGCAGCAGCGCGTAGTTCTCGACCGCGAGCGGGATGCCCTGGCGGATGTCCTGCCCGAACCACGGGTACACGGGACCGGTGTTGCCGCGGCCCATCATGAGGTCCATGCGCCCGTCGGAGATGACCTGGAGCATCGCGTACTCCTCGGCGAGGCGCACCGGGTCGTTGGTGGTGATGAGCGTCGTCGCCGTCGACAGGGTGATGTGCTTCGTGACGCCGGCCAGGTAGCCCAGCATCGTCGTGGGGGACGACGCCACGAACGGCGGGTTGTGGTGCTCGCCCGTGGCGAAGACGTCCAGGCCCGCCTCGTCGGCGTGCCGCGCGATGGTGAGCATGTTGCGCACCCGCTCGGTGTCGTCCGGGGTGTGGCCCGTCGTGGGGTCGGTGGTGACGTCGCTGACGGAGAAGATTCCGAACTGCACGGCTGCGCTCCCTGCTCGTGGTCTCTTGCTGCTGGACTCTGACGTGAAGCCTGGGTCCATGCATTTGCATGTACATGCCGGTGAACCGTGCACCGCTCCCGGTTGTTCCCGGTGGTCCCCGGCCCTCCCGCGGGCCCGCGGGTGACGTCGCGCACAAAGGGTGCCCGCAGGGCGGTCTCGAGTTGCGCACGGCGCGCCGACTGGCCAGCCTGGGGAGGCAACCGCCACGTCCCGCCACTGTGCCTGTCTCCGGCACCGGTGCGGACCGTGCTTCACGGGACCTTCACGGACCGCCGGAACAACCCCCGGCAGGGCCGCGTTGGAACCTCAGGCCCCTTCCCACCGACCTCCAGGAGGACGACATGCCCGACCGGTCCCTGCGCGGCATGAGCATCGGCAGCAAGAGCATGGAGTCCGACGAGGGCGTCGACTTCGCCCCCCGGTTCCAGGCGCACTACGACTGCCCCAACGGCCACACCATCATCCTGCCCTTCTCCCCCGCGGCCGTGGCGCCGCCGGTGTGGGAGTGCCGGTGCGGCGAGGAGGCGCTCCTGCGCGACGCCGAGCGCCCCGAGGTGAAGCCCGGCAAGCCGCAGCGCACCCACTGGGACATGCTGCTCGAGCGCCGCACCGTCGCCGAGCTGGAGGAGCTC